>CAZFZG010000020.1:0-23155 GCA_964523205.1 uncultured Chthoniobacteraceae bacterium
CCGAGCTTGGGTGACGCGCATTTTCTATTCGATCCGGAAACGGTTCGTGAAGTTCGCGTGGTCCCGAATTTCATCAGCGAAGGTTACTTCACTCGGACGGTGATTCCACGCGAGCTCGAGTTGAATGGACAGATCACCAAACGGGCAAACGGACAAACCTGGCATTACGGCGAGCCGGTTGGGAATCATCGGTTAATGACCGAGTTGCTGGTGCAGAGGGCGCGTGAAATTGCTCCGAATGTACTGGAAAGCGAAACGAGTCTCCTAATTGTCGCGCATGGGACTGATTTGAACGAGAACAGCGCGGTGGCGGCCAAGCGCGAAGCGGAAAAGATTCGTAGCCTTGGCCGTTACGCCAACGTCCTCAACGTTTACATGGAAGAATTCCCGCTCGTTTCCGATTGGCGCGTGTTAACTAGCACGTCGAACGTGGTGGTGGTTCCGTTTTTCATTTCGGATGGGCTCCACAGCTACGAAGACATTCCACGGCTGCTCGGCATCGCCGAGGGAAAGTCGACCCGCCCTCGCCAGAGTGCCAGTCCGGCTCGGACCTCCGGCGTGGCAGGCGTCCGTCTCGAAGCTGAGGAGGTTTTTCGGCGCGGGCCGTACCTAATCGATGATCGCTCCCTTTTTTACGGGCGCTCTATCGGCACGGATCCCCGCGTGGCGGACATTATCGTTGAACTGGCGGCCTTAGCGGTGCGGTCGAACGATTCAGGAAATTGACTCAAGAACAGTTGCGCGCGCGCCTGGCTTCGCAATCTTTCCTGACCAGGGCAAGCGAGACAGAAGTCTATGCATACGGATACCCTAAAAAAACTTCAAGACATCGGAGCGTTTGTTCTGGCCAGCGGCTGCACCAAGAAAAGCGTGAAGCAAGTCGCCGAAATGATTCGGGCGGCGCGTGATTATCGATTCATCGCGATTTACAAGATCGTGAACAAAGAATTTGTGATTCTGGCTGGGACTGGCAACGAACCGCCTGCCTACCCCCGATTTCCAGTCACGCAGGGATTGTGCGGCGCTGCATTGGAATCGGGAAAGCCCATCGTTGTCGGAGACGTTCACAAGGACAAGCGCTATCTGCCAACGTTCCACACGACACGCTCGGAAATCATTGTTCCGTTGCGCTGCGAGAACCGCCACATCGTGGGCATGCTCGACGCTGAGAGCGACCAGATGAACGCGTTCGGGGAAGAGGATCGTCAATTCCTGGAGCGCGCAGCCGGATTGATCGCCCACTGCCTGGCGTAAGCTGGCGCAATGCCGCACCCGATTGAAAGAACGCTGGCGGCGGCGTTGAGCGATAGCGCTTCGATTGGCCAGATTTTCATTCAACCAACACCCACCGACGGCTTTGTCCTTTGTCACCGGGACAATCAAGGCGGAACTGCCTTGGAAATTTTCCACAATTGTGAAGATGCGATCGAGATTGCCCGCTACGACGACGCCGGAAATTACCGGCCGTTGAAGACTGCACCGAATCTGCGGCATGGCTGGCGACTGGAAGTTGTCGATCTTGGCGAGTTGCGGCGTGCTCTGGACTATTTTTATCCGGGCAGACTGGCGATGCTGATGGCCTGGGAGCGGGGTCGCCTTAAGACTACGCCACTGCGCGAGACACTAAATCGACAATCGGGAATGTATCGCGTGGCGGCAAGAATTTCCGACGAACAAATTGACCACGTCGTCGCAAATTTATGTAGATCCAACGAGGGCTGTTTACGAACGATCTTATGGAAGCGCGATGCCGGCGGCGCTGTTCCTTCGACAAAATTGCCGCCGGAGAAATTTGATCTGGCGCATGATCAACTCTGTAGCGGTCGCCCCGTGGGCGACGAAACCGCCACTCCGGCTGGGAGCGCTTCGCACAGCAAAACGGCTACGATCCCGCTGGTTTGTCAGGAAGCCTGCAGCCTCTTGGTCAACGAATGCCGCAAGGCAGTCAAAGACGAATGATTGTTCGCGCGCGAGTTGTCGTGACCATGGACGGTCCGCCGATTGAGAACGGCGCGGTCGCGATCTCGGGCGGTCAGATTGATGATGTTGGGAAATTTCCTGAAGTCTCAAAGCGACATCCGAATCAAGAGGTTGTCGATCTTGGCGAGCAGGCGCTGATGCCGGGACTGATCAACGCGCATTGCCATCTGGATTACACCTGTCTGCGGGGCAAGTTGCCGCCCCAGAAATCGTTCGCGGATTGGATCCGGGCAATCAATGCCGAGAAGGCCAAACTTTTGCCGGAAAATTATGTTCGATCAATTAACCAAGGTTTTGCCGAGGCGAAACGATTCGGGACGACGACTATTGCGAATCTGACCGCGTTTCCGGAATTAATTGGGCAGATTGATGAGCCGATTCGGACCTGGTGGTTCGCCGAATTGATCGATGTGCGCGATCCGAGTCGCGCTAAAGAGATTGTCGATCTTGCCGCCGAGCAAATGAAACAATCGGCGAAGCACTGGGGTTTGGCACCGCACGCGCCGTTCACCGCGTCGGCAAGCTTGTATCGGCGATCTGAAGAAGTTGCAGGGTACGAAAACGGTTTGCTGACTACGCATCTTGCGGAGTCGCGCGAGGAGGTGTCGATGTTTCGCGATGGAAGAGGATCACTATACGACTTTCTGAAAGAAATTGGTCGGAATATGGCCGATTGCGGCAATCGGACGCCGGTCCAGCATTTCGCCGAAATCTCAGGTAGGGGCGGTTCACCGAAGTGCCCGCGGGGGATTGAGGGCAATCGACCCTACCTGCTGGTGCATTTGAACGAGCTGCAAGGTAACGATTCGGACGTTCTGTCGCGCATCAGGGCTTCAATTGTGCATTGCCCCCGCAGTCACGCATACTTTGGTCATTCGCCATTCCAATTCGATCACCTTCGGACGCGTGGTTTTAACATTTGTCTTGGAACCGATAGTCTCGCGAGCAATGAGGATCTGAGTCTGTTCGCCGAGATGCGGGCGTTTCAAAAGGAATTTCCGACCGCTTCGACCGAGGAAATTTTGGAAATGGTGACAACCAATCCGGCGCGTGGTTTGAGGCAGGAGGATCGACTTGGCAGAATTCAGTCAGGATTCGTCGCGGATTTAATTGGGGTGCCGTGCCAAAGATCGACATCGGTCTTCGACGCCATTATTGCCAACGATCGATCGGTGAGTTGGTCGATGGTTGCCGGAGTGGACCAGACGGCCTGCCCAAGCTAATTCTCAAAACCGCTTTCTTTTTCTCAAAATTGAAATATTCTCCGCGCTGAGATTTCCCAATGGCCAAGATTGTAATTATCGATGACGAACCGGCGATGGTAGAGGTGATCGTTACCCTCTGTCGCGAAAAAGGACATCAGGTTTTCCCATTCAGCGCGCCGTCCAAGGCGATCGAGCAGCTCGACGCCATTCAGCCTGAAGTGGTGATCACCGACATCAAGATGGAGACGATGACGGGCTTCGATGTGCTGCGCCACGTGCGAGAACATCAACGGCAAACTTCCGTAATCTTGATCACCGCGTTCGGCTCGGCGGAGACGGCGGTGCAGGCGATGAAGATGGGCGCGCGCGATTACATTCTCAAGCCGTTCAAGATCGACGAGCTGCAAACGAGGATCCAAATGGCGCTCGACTATCAAGCGGCCGTCGGCGAGGTCAGTTATCTCCGGAAGGAACTTAGGGAACGCCACAAACTGGAGAACATTATTGGCACCAGCGGGAAGATGCAGCACGTCTACAACTTGATAAGTAAAGTGGCCGACACCGACAGCACAGTGCTGATCGTTGGCGAAAGCGGCACGGGAAAGGAATTAGTGGCGCGCGGTCTGCATTTTAATAGCAACCGGCAGCATCATCCGTTTGTGGCCATCAATTGCAGCGCGTTGCCGGAAAACCTGCTCGAGTCGGAATTGTTCGGGCACAAGAAAGGTTCGTTTACCGGCGCGGTGGCGGACAAGCGCGGTCTGTTCGAAGAGGCAAACCTCGGAACGATTTTCCTGGATGAAGTGAACTCGATGGCGCCTCAACTACAAACTAAGCTGTTGCGGGTGCTGCAAGAGCGCGAAGTCCGCCGGGTGGGCGACAATAAAAGTTCGCCGGTCAATGTTCGCGTGATCGGCGCTACCAATGAGCGGCTTCAACCAAAACTGAAGGACGGAACGTTTCGCGAAGATTTATATTACCGGCTCGCAGTAATCCCGATGGAGATTCCGCCGTTACGCGAGCGACTCGAAGACGTGCCCTTGCTGGTGAATCATTTTTTACAAAAACAAGCAAGCGCCACCGGAGGCGAGCCGAAAAAGATCGATTCGGCGGCGGTGGATATTTTGTGTCACTACAGTTATCCGGGGAATGTGCGCGAGCTGGAGAATGCGATCGAGCGCGCCTGCGCGCTGTGCGAAGATGAGTTGATTCTGCCGGCAGACTTGCCGCCGCACATTGTCGATCATGCGCAGACGGACAAGTCAGAGCAGGCGATCGCCAGCATGCCGGTCGGGCAGACACTGGACGAATTCGTGCAGCACCAGGAGCGCAATTACATTGAAGCGACGCTGGCGCACTGCGACGGTTCCCGCGAGAAAGCGGCCAACATGCTGGGAATCAGCATGGCCACACTCTATCGCAAGATCGAGCCGAAGAAGAAGTAGGCAACCGGACGTTGCATCAGTGATCTCCGGGAGTTTTCTACCTCTGTCTCGATGTCGATGAAAGCTTCGCGAAAAAACGTAGGCCCGAGCACGCGCGAGATGGAGCGCATCAATTGGATAGAATTTCGCGAATGGGTGCCGGCGAAGATCGACAGCGTGTTGTTGCCACTCGGAACGCTGGAGCCTCATGGCGTAACCGCCAATGGCACAGACATCGTTATCCCGCTGGCCATGGCACGCGAAATCGCGCCGCGCTTGAATGCGATGATCGCGCCGGTCGTTCCCTACGGTTTTACCGGCTCACTCGACGCATATCCCGGAAGTTTTACGATTCCGGAGAGTGTCTATCGCGAGTATGTACGAGCGGTGCTGTTCGGCCTCGCACGAAACAAATTCAAGAACATCGTGATGTTGAATGGTCACGGCTCTGGACAGACTGCGGTGTTGGCAGCACTGGGACAGGAAGTTGGACGCGAAACCATGACGCGAATTCTGACCTTGAACTGGTGGTCGTATTGCAGCGATGTCTGCCGCGAAGTATTTGGCGAAGACGGCGGGCACGCCGGCAACACCGAAACAGCTTACATGCTAGCGATCCATCCCGAGCTGATTCAGAAGAGACGCTATGCCGGACCAAAAATGGCGACAGCGATTCCGGCAGCCAACACTTGGAGCGCATATCCGTTTCCATCCAGCATCCTGCTCTACAAAGACGGCGAGGGCTATCCCGACTTCGATCTCGCGAAAGCGAAGGCCTACTTCAAAAAGGTGAACGACAAAGTCGCGCGCCTAATCGAAGACACGATCAAGAAATGGGACATGGCGGGTCTTTGAGCCCTCGATGTCGATCCGTTCGACTGCGCTCAGGACAGGTCTTAACCGCGCTTGGCGAAGATGCGTAGCTGATCGGCCGCTTGTTCCAATTCGTCGAGCCGCTCCAGGGCCGCTTTTTGTTTGGCGAGAACTTCATCGTTCGCGGCTTTGATCTTCTCGAGCAACGCGATTGCATCTGGAACGGAGCTAACTGGGGGAATCGGCGCCGCCGGTGTCGATGTTGGCAGGTTGGACGAAGCCGCTTGAACAATAACTGGCGTAGGCGATTGCCCGTGGACGGCGCTGAACGCCAGCACTAAGGTTAAACAAAGAATTTTCGCGGCGCGCATTATTTTCCCCGGCTCGTGTAAATCCGCGCGGTGCGAATTATTTCTGTTACCGCCGAAAGTTTCTCTTCAATCTTTGCCTGATTCTCGGCCATTTGCGCTTGCTGGGTTTGAACCTCTTTGATCAGCGCCAAGAGCGTTGCCTCCTGTTTTGCACCCGGCGTTTGGGCAACGCTCGACGATATGGCGAAAACACCGGCGGCCAGTAAGAGCGAAATTCTGTTCATCGCGATAAGACGTGGGTTGATTTCCAGAGTAGCAATTCGTGTTCCGTAGAGGGAAATTGGCAAGCGAAAACCAGGTTCGGCCCGCAACCTGCTTGCCTGTCGGTCGCCCGACAGTAAACTCCACATATGGCCGGTCCTGGGATGCATCAGACGCAGAATCTTTCTCTGCAACAGGTCCTCGCCCCGCAGCTCCAGCAAAGCCTGCTCATTCTTCAAGCGCCGCTCCTCGAACTGCGCAATCTCGTTCAGCAGGAAATGGAAACTAATCCGGTGCTAGAGGAGCTGGCCGACCCGCCGAATCCGGATGCGCCCGCCGAATCGGACCCGCCGGCCGACGATAATTTCAAGGAAGAATTCGATAAACTAGCCAAGCTCGATGAGGAATGGCGCGATTACATGGCGCAATCGAGCAGTTACAGCGGCCGCTCGCAGGAGGCGGAAGAAAAGCGGCAGTTCTTTTTCGATTCGATCCCAACCCAGGAAACGCTGCAGCAACATTTGATGGGGCAGCTCAACCAAAACGCGCTTGACGCCGACGACCGCAAAACGGCGGAGCTGATAATCGGCAACATCGACGACAACGGATTTCTCCAAACCACTCCAGAAGAAATGGCGCTGAATACCGGAATTCCGAAGGAGGATTTTGAGCACATGCTCACGCTGATTCAAAGCTTTCATCCGCCGGGCGTGGGCGCGCGCGATTTGCGGGAGTGTCTGCTGATTCAGCTCAAGCGCGAAGGCCGACAAAACAGCCTCGAATACAAAATTGTCGCCGACCACATGCAGGACCTGGGCAAGCGCCGCTTTCCCGAGATCGCGCGCCGGATCGGGATCGGCGTCGAGCAAGTGCAGAAGTGCGCTAACAACATTGCCCAGCTCGATCCGCGGCCGGGTGCGATATTCGCCGAAGCCCCGAAAAATTATGTACTGCCGGACGTGACTGTTGAAAAAATAAACGGCAATTACCAGGTGATCTTAAACGGCGAGCAAATTCCGCATCTGCGCATCAGCAACACTTACAAGGACATCATGGCGCAGGACCGCAACGGAAGTGATGTGAAGGATTACATCCGCGACAAGATCCGGAGCGGCAAATTCTTGATCAAATCAATTCACCAACGCCAGCAGACGATTTCCAACATCGCGCACGAGATCGTGAAGCGGCAGCGCGAATTCTTTGATAAAGGCTCCGCGTTCTTAAAACCGATGACGATGGTGCAGATTGCAGACGCGGTGGGAGTGCATGAGACCACGGTCAGTCGCGCGATTTCTGGGAAGTACATGTCGACTCCGCAGGGCGTGTTTGAAATGAAATACTTTTTCACGCCCGGGTATCAAACCGCGACCGGTGAATCGATGAGTAACACCAGCGTGAAGGAGGCCATCCTCGATCTGGTGAAAAACGAAGAAGGCAATGCGCCATTGAGCGACAAAGAGATCGTCGAGATCTTGAGCAAGCGCGGGATTCCAATCGCGCGTCGCACTGTGGCCAAGTACCGAACCGAGCTCAATATTTTGCCGAGTAACATGCGGCGGCGGTATTGAGCCTTCGGCTCCGTTAATTCATTACATCGTAAATCGTTACATCGGTTGACGATTCACGATTCACGATTCACGATTCTCATCCCACGATGAATCGGTCCCTTCGCGCTCGCGTTATCGCCGAATGGCGAGGTTTGCCGGAAGGAGCGGTGGCACCCGATCGCTGGTCCGCTCCGGTGGATGTCTTGCCGAATCTCATGCAGCGGCTTGGCCTGAGAGAGCGGCTGCATGAAAGCGAAGTTCAGGAAGCTTGGAGCAAGATCGTCGGGGAGTTTATCGCCGCCCATTCCGCGCCGGTGGCCTTGCGCGAAGGTGTCCTTTACGTGCGTGTGCTTCAGCCGGCGTTGCATTACGAGCTAGAGCAGATCTCGAAGAGCGACATTCTGCGAAAACTGAAGCAGCGCTTTGGCGGGAAGATCATTCGTGACCTTCGCTTTCGCGTAGGTTAAAACGGGGCGAATGGTGGGCCCCCTGGAAAAATCTTCATCCGCGCCGTCACATTATTCGCGGTTGTTCGGTGGGCCGTTTGCCGGCCATGATGAGTCACATCTGCGAGAGCTGTCGCTTCGAATGAAAGATGTCCCGCAGAATCGGCGCGGTCGGCCACGCCTCGGCGATCTGGCTCCGTCGGGCCTGGTTTATCTGGGTCAATTTCTCGATCATGATCTAACCCGGGACGAAACCCGGCTGGCGGACGCGGCGGTTTCTCCCGAGCAAGCAAAAAACTTCCACAGTCCCAGGATGGACTTGGAGAGCGTTTATGGCGGTGGACCTGAGAAATCGCCGCATCTTTACGACCTTTCGGAGCGCGGAGCGGAAACATTTTTGCTCGGCAGGACGAGGGTGGTGCCGGGCAAGCAAATTCCGTCGACTTGTGACGATTTTCACCGAGGGAATGGTCGAGCTTTGCTGGCGGACGATCGTAATGATCAACATCTGATTCTGGCCCAGTTACACGTCGCGTTTTTGCTATTTCACAATCGCGTTGTTGCTTCGCTCAAGCGCGGGCTGTTTTCGGGCGAAGCGTTTCGGACCGAGACGATTTTCGAGACTGCGCGTCGTCTCGTGGTCTGGCATTACCAATGGATTGTCCGTGACGAATTCTTGAAGGTGTTTGTGTTGCCGGACGTTTTGATCGAGATCGAGCGGAATGGACCGCGGCTTTTCCACCCCGCCCGCAACAACGGAGCTCCCTCGCTTCCCATTGAATTTACTCAAGCAGCTTTTCGCTTTGGCCACAGCATGGTGCAACGGCAATACGAGATTAATTGCTGGATCGGGCTTGTCCGCTTGGCCGATTTGATTCGCAAAGTACGGCCGGGTCAACCTGCCGAACCCTTAACCGCGGACAGGGTCGTTGACTGGGACCGATTCACGCGGACCTGGGGCGGAAACGCGAACTTTGCCGAAAACATCGACACTTTGATTTCGGAGGACCTGTTTGATTTGCCGGCAGCGGCAATGCCGGTTCAAACGAAAACGCGGCCGCCGCCCTTGCCGGAAATGACCTTGCTGCGCGGCTCGCGGATCGGTTTGCCTTCCGGTCAGGAAGCATGTCGTATCGCGGGAGTGCAGTCGCTTGCGGACTCGCGGATTGGATTCGACGGCGACGAGAATGAATTTCTCCAGGACCGTGGACTGAACGAGAAAACGCCGCTGTGGTACTACCTTTTGCGCGAAGCGGAAACGCTCGGCTTTCGCCGGTTCCGCGGGGGCGAATGTCTTGGACCGCTCGGGAGCCGGATTGTTGCGGAAGTCCTGCTAGGCGTGATGCACTCGGATCCGGACCATTATCTGAACTTGAATCCCGATTGGAAACCGGTGGCCGCAGTTTTCGGCAGATTAAATGAGCGTCGGCGAATCGATAGTCTGCGAAGGTTTATCGCGTTCGCAAAAGAGCGAAGGCCTGTTTGAGGCTGCGCTGGTCAAAGATGACGGTTCGTCGCGCGCGCCTCGCGGTGGATGCCGAGGCTGCAAGAGTCGCGCGCGACCTGAAAACTTTCCTCCTGCGCGCGGCCGGACGTTCTCTCGGCAAAGCGCGGGCAAGTTCCATTGGTTTGCTCTTGGCGCCGGTCGCCGACTTTGCCGTCGACCGATTGCGGCAGGAGTTGCGCGGCATGAGAGCGCGCCTAGCGAAGACAATGTGGAAAGATTTGGGGCAAGATATCTCCGAGCGACTTGCATTTGCGCTCACGCCGACGTTGCGTTTTCATGACACGCTGGTGAAAACGGTCTCGCGCGGTTTGAACCGCGTTGGTTCGAACCGCGACGACAGCGACATCACTCTTCTGGAAAGCTTTGCCGAATTCCCGGACCTGCTCGACACCTCGACGCGATTGATTTCGAGCTGGATTGAGGCGCAGCTCGAGCTTTTCGGGCGGCTGTTTGGCGACAAGGAGAATCTTTCGACCGTTTTCTTCTCGAGTAGCGGACCGTTGCGAGTCGTTCGCATTCGCAGCGGCCTATCTGATCCCCATGACGGGGGAAGAACCGTGACAATGCTCCGGTTCGCTGGAGGCCGCACCGTCATTTACAAGCCGCGAGGGTGTGATGGTGAGCTGTTCTGGGTTGACGCGTTGCGTTGGTTACATCGCAACGGCATCCACTCTGACTTTCGTGTCCCGAAAATCCTGGCGCGAAGCGAATATTTCTGGATGGAATTCTTGCGACCGACGAGCTGCAAAAACGTCGACCAAGTTCGGCGCTTCTATTTTCGGTGGGGGATTCAGTCGGCGTTGGCCCAGATCCTTGACGCGACGGACCTCCACCGGGACAACTGGCTGGCGGTCGCGTCGCACCCAATTCTCGTGGACGCGGAATTGATTGGAGATGTCGGAATGGCGAACAAAGAAAAACCGTCATTGGATCGACATCTTCCAGCGATTCTTCGTACCGGTCTGCTGCCGATCACGCCTCGGGATCGTGCAGGTTTTTACCGCGGAATCGCGCCATTTGATGAAGGAGTCCTGGAAGTGGGGCCGGCGAAATGCTGGCCGCGTTGCCGGGGAACGGTTGAGAGACCTTCGCGTTATGTCAAAGACCTTGCTGCCGGTTTCCGAGTCGTGACTGATCTTTTTTCTTCCAAGCGAACTCAGAAAGACTTTTTCAATGAAGTGATTTTGCGGACGCCCAAAAATGTCCGGGCGCTTCCAAGGGCGACCGCTCAGTACGCCCGGATTTTGCGCGAATCCCTTGAGGCTCGCAACATGGCTTCCGTGGGGCAACGCCGGCAATACCTGGCGCGTGAATGTCGGGCGACGGCAATAAACCGCGGGGTGGGACGTGTGGAAGCGCGCGCTCTCTTGCGTTGCGACATCCCGAAATTTACAACGAGACGGCGAGAAAGCCTTTCGCACTCCCGGAAGCGCTTTTTAAGAATCGTTGCGAATCTGGAAGCGGGCTTGGGACTTTTGCGGCGTCGCGTTTTGCTCTCGAAATGATGATCCGGAAGGCCTCGCCAGTTTTACCAAATAATGTAGGTGCAGCGCACGTATTCCATCGTGTGACCTTTCGGCTGTCCGTTTACGGGAGGGATCTCGAGGACCAGTGAGCCCGCATGATCTCGCTTCGATTTGTCGACATCGCCTTCAGGCAAGAACACGACTTTTGCATCTTCCGGCACTTCGATTTGGCCGACCGTGTGAAAAGCTCTCCGAGCGAAAGCGTCCGATTTAAGACACTTCTCTCCAAAACTTCTGTCGCTCATTATTTTTTTAAGAACGGCGATGCAGGCCGCTTTTTTATCGTCGGGGTTATTCCATTTTTTCATTGGGTAAGACTGTTTGCGCTTGGGGTTGAGTAGATCCATTTCTGCCCTTTAAGGTCTTCGATCTTGAGCTTCAACTTACCGAGAAGCATCTGGAAGCGTTCGTCATTCGCAATCGCGTTGAATCGCGGATCGAGCGAAAGCGAGCGGTAATCAATCCAGCCGGCGGAGACGGCGGCCTGCAAGTGTGCGATTGCAGATTCGCTTTTGCCAAGCGCGGACTCAACCGCGGAAATTCGATAGAGAAGATCGGGATTGTCGGGTGCGAATTCCAAGCGTTTCATCTCTTTGTCCCAGCATTCCTGTAATAGCGCACGGCCGGACCGCTCGTGGTTGTTGTTCAGCGCAAGAAATCCGAGGGCGGACTTGTAACTGACTCCGCCGTAGAATTCGCTACCGCCCTCCGGATCTTTTCGTGCAAGGGCGGCGTAAGCCTTTTGTGCTTCCGAAAGATCTCGCGCGAAAAATTCAATCTGAGCAGCGAGTTGGCCGCTTTCAGTACGGTCCGGGTTGAGGTTCATGCTTTGCCGGCAAAGATTTCGGGCCTGGGCAAAATCACCCGTCAAAAGATAAAGATGCGCAATTCCAACCGATCCCTCCGATCTTTCCGGATGGAGTTCATTCGCCTTCCGGTAGGCGTTGCGCGCGTTATCGTAATCATCCAGGGCAGCCCAGCAATCACCGATGTAGCTATCGTATTCACCCGGGCGGGAATCGAGGGACTTGGCAAACTCTAACCAGCGCAATGCCTGGTCCGGGCGACCAACCTCGTTGTAGACCATTCCGAGTAGGGCGGCAGATTTTCCATCAGGCACGCCGGTTTCGATAGCGTGTAACCCATCTTCGAGCGCTTTTTGAAATCGACCTTGCTGATATTTTATTCCGGCCAAAACGCGAAGCACTTCAGGGGAATTCGGCGCCAGTCGCGAAGCCTCTTGCACCTCTCGCTCTGCATAGGCCATTCGGTCTGCATTAGCAATGTAGTGCGCGCGCGACGCGGCAGCGCTAGCCGCATAAGCGTGAGCAAGAGCCGATTGCGGTTCCATTTGAATTGCTTTTTCAAAGCAATTGATCGCGCGCTCCAGGTCGCGCACCGTGTAATGAAACGTTAGTTCACGACCGGCGGTGATCAGCTCACGCGCGTGCTCGTTTCGCATTCCTGGATCGCTCTTAGCCGCTACTATGGCCGACCAATCCTTTGCGGTTAAGACGGCAAAAAGCGACGCTGCCAAATCGTGTGTCAAAGATTTCAAGTCGGACACCGGCCCTAGATCCACAATTCGATCGAACAGCGCGGCTCCGTCAGAACCGACAAGTTGAATGGAAACTCGTATACCACGCTCCGTTTTTCGACGGGTTCCAAACAATGCAGTTCGCGTGCGAAAACTCCGGGTAGCCGTTTTGACATCGTCGGCGACGTTGGTCCGAACGACTCGGGCAATTCCCAGGGTGGAGAGCTCGGTCTGTAAAGCATATGCGAGCGCTGTGGTCCATTCCCGCTTGGGCGTGGCACTATCGAGGTCCAGAAAGGGAAAGACTGTAATCGAGTTCCTGGCCAACTCGCTCTCCCGAATTTTGTTTTCCAGCTTCCAACTTTGAACCTGTCGGGTGGCGACCAGTGAGGCGAAGCAAAGACAAGCTCCCAGGCTGGTCGCCAAAATTGGATTGCGGCGGGTCCACCGATAAAAGCGCATCGGAGGCGAAATGGGCCGTGCCGAAATCGGTCGTTGTTCCAACCATCGGTCCAGGTCTTCGGCGAGCGCGGCCGCGGTCGCGTAGCGCAAATTGGGATCACGCTCGAGACAGCGAGCACAAATTGTCTCCAGATCGCGAGAAGCCTTGGGCACAATTGAGCGGAGCTTGGGCGCTTCGTTCTCCGCGGCCTGACGCACGACTGCTAGGGCGTGTTCGCCGACAAATGGCGGTCGCCCGCTCAGCAACTCGAACAAAATAGCGCCGAGACTGTAAATGTCAGTTGCGCCTGTGAGTTGTGCGCTTGCCTCTTCCGATTGTTCCGGAGCAATATACCCAGGCGTGCCGAAGACGGTGAGGGTTCGGGTCAAGTCGCCGGCCGTGTCGAGCCATTTCGCCAAACCAAAGTCGCTCACCATCGGCTCGCCACGAGCGTCCAGCAGGATGTTTCCAGGCTTCAGGTCGCGATGAAGAATTCCGCGGCTGTGCGCGTAGTCGACTGCGCGCGCCACGGCCGAAATTAGCTTCGCGGCGCGCTGCGGCATTTCGCGAAAGTTTTGTTTTGCGTCCAGCAAACTTCCTCCGGCCGCAAATTTCATACTGAAAAACGGCAAACCGTCTTCGGTCGCGCCTACGTCGTAGATCGGCAAAATGTTTGGATGCTCGAGACTTGCGGCCGCTCTCGCTTCGCGTTGAAATCGAGTGAGAGTTTCCTGCGAATCGCTGTGATAATTAAGAACTCGTTTCAACGCAACGATTCGCTGCGACGGTGAGTGCCGCGCCCGATAAATAACGCCCATTCCGCCGCGGCCGATCTCTTCCAAAATCCGGTACTTGCCCAACTGCCAGTCGCGGTCCGGGATATTTATTGACGCCAGCAACGTATCGAAATCTTCAACGTCCGGGCTGTCGCTTCCAAGTGCTGTGCGCAACAGACAGCCAACGCACAGACCGGAGCCAACGCGGGCGAGCGATCCGCATCGACAGCGTGTGCCTTCCCTCGCCTTACTCACTGGCGAATCACTCAATCCGAACGAATCCATTGTGCTTCATCCCTGCACGGCTGCGAGCGTGGCGCACAGGTAGCGGACCTCATCTTCGATGTCCGCTTCGTTTTCCACGGTTCGGGAAATTTCCTCCCGGAGGATGGCTCGATATCGGACGCGAAGTTGATGCAGCACGCGTTTGACTACGGGTTCTGAAACATCCAGGGAAGCGGCCAGAGCGGCATAGGAAGTCTCGACGCGTTCGAGGGACAAATGTTTGCTCAGGATGGTGAACATTCGCAATCGGCCGCGGCGTTCGCATTCCTCCGCCAGTCTCCGTAGCGCCTGCTCCACCATTGTGGCCGCCCATCGGACATCAAAAATGCGTTCAGCTGGACAGCTCGCCAGCTCCCGGCCGTAGATCGCCAATTGCGAAGGCGCTTCCGCCATCCATTCGTCCCAGGCTACGAATTCGACTCGACCGCCGCGCTTTTCGCGTCGGGCTAGGTGTCGTTTGTCGTTCAGGAAATTTTCCACCGCGGTTCGCAGCAGCGATCGAAAACGTCCGCGACCGGGATCTGCCAACGAGAGCAAATTGCCTTTAAGCAGCATCACAAAAAAGTCCTGGGTCAAATCCTGCGCGTCGGTAACAGAGTGCCCGCGGCGGCAGATCAACGCGAAAACCGGCCGCCAATAAATCCGACAGAGTTCGGTCATCGCCTTCTGTGCTAAGTCCGGTGTTTCGCCGGTCTGGGCGCAGGAAAGCACCATGCTCCAACGGGTGGTTCGAAATCGGTTCGAACCCACGGTACCGCTTCCGCCCGATTCCGCTTTCACGAGGCGGCAATATGGAATTTTGTCTCGGCAGGAACAAGCCTAAAGCCTTTGAGATTGGGCATGGGGGGCGGTTCATTTGGCGAAGCTGTTCTTTCACTGGTGACTACGACTTTTGCCCGAACAAGTTTTCAAGAATTTTACCGACATTGAGGCTTCCCCGATACAAAGTGAGGTGATGACGAAATAAAGCTGAGGCAATGCGAATCGGCGCCGAAAATGAGATCCATATTGAACAGCTCAGGGTTTATGCCCTGGTCGGCGTCTCCAGAGCCGAGCGAGCGAAGCGACAACGGCTTGCTCTTAATATCACGGTGTGGCCGTCCCGCGATCTGCGCGATGTCAAAGATGCCATCGCGGGCACGGTCGATTACGCTCTCCTTTGTCGTGAAGCGAAGACGTATTTGAGCCGAAAGTCGCCCAAGCTTCTCGAAACCTTGGCCGGTGATCTGACCAGTCATCTCCTGAGGAAATTCCCGATTCGGAAAATTTGTCTCGAAGTCCGCAAATTTGTTTTGAAGGACGCCGCCTACGCGTCGATCACTGTCACTCGCCGGGCGTCGCTGGATTGATCCGATGCGTAAAGGAAGGTTCCGTAAGTCTCTGGCCAAAATCGCCCAGCAGTTTTCGGCATCGGTGGCGTTCGATCGCCGGCTGTATGGCTATGATATCGCCGGCTCTATCGCTCACGCCGCGGCGCTCGCCCAAGCCGGCATTATTTCCGCTGAGGAAAAGAAAAAAATCGAGAGGGGGCTGCGCGAGATCGAGCGGGAGATCCAATCCGGAAAATTCCGTTGGGATGAGTCACTCGAAGACGTGCACATGAATATCGAGAGCGCGCTGACTAGGAGAATCGGCGAAGCGGGCGCGAAGCTGCACACCGCACGTAGCCGGAACGATCAGATCGCACTCGACCTGCGACTGTACGTTAAGGAGCAGATTGGGGCCACCTCTTCGAAACTCAAAGCGTTACAACGCTCCCTGCTCAATCTCGCTTTGAAACAGGTCGATGTTGTCATGCCGGGATACACTCACCTTCAGCGCGCGCAGCCGGTGTTGCTCGCGCATTATTTGTTGGGCCAGATAGAGGGCTTTTCCCGCGACAGCGAACGGTTGAATGATTGTTTGCAGCGGACCGACGTTCTTCCGCTCGGCTCGGGCGCGCTCGCGGGTTCGACAATTGTTCTCGATCGCGAAGCAATGGCCCGGGAGCTCGGATTCGACCGTGTTAGTCAAAACAGTCTCGACGCCGTGAGCGATCGTGACTTTGTCTGCGAGTTCCTCTTTTGCCTGGCGATGATCGGAATGCATCTCTCGCGATTGAGCGAAGATTTAATTCTCTGGAGCACAAGCGAATTTGGCTTCGTCGAATTCAGCGATGAATTTTCGACCGGCTCCAGCTTGATGCCGCAAAAGAAAAATCCGGACATGGCCGAGCTCGCCCGCGGAAAGACCGGACGACTTTACGGTAATCTGATCTCGATCCTGACGGCGTTGAAAGCGTTGCCATCCTCCTACAATCGCGATCTCCAGGAGGACAAAGAAGCGCTGTTTGATTCGGCGCAGACGATCGACGCCGCCCTGGAGGTTTTTTCGGCAATGTTGCCCAAAATGAAAATCGATCGGGATAAAATGAAGGCCGCGGCCGGCGATCCAAATCTTCTTGCGACCGATCTCGCCGAATACTTGGTGAAAAAAGGAGTGCCGTTTCGCGAAGCGCACGAAATCGTCGGCTGCGTAGTCAGCCACGCGATTGAGAAGGATAGAAAACTGAATGAAATCCCCCTGAGAGAGTTAAGAAAGTTTTCGACGCGGTTCGGTGTCGATGTTGCCGAGGTGTTCCAAGTTCGCCGGTCGCTCTCCGGCCGATCGGCGATTGGCGCGCCTTCGCTGAAAAACGTCAAAGCCCAAATCAAGCGTTGGCGCGAGAAATTGCTGCAGAGGCGCGTGTCCTCACGCGCGTAATATTTTGCGGCTGGGGACAGCCGCCCCTACAATTCTTGGCGTGAAACCGAACCCGCTCGTACGCGACCGCGATGGTTGGAAAACAATTTCCAGTGAAGTTCATTTCTCGAATTCGCATCTCGAGGTTGTGACCGAACGCGTGCAAACCCCAACCCATGCCCTACCGCGAACCTGGACAACAGTTCGCCGAAAAGCGGCCGTGGTTATCGCGCCGATGACGGGTGACGGAAAATTTTTGCTGATCAAGGAGGAGAGAATTCCAATTCGCGCGGCCATCTGGTCGATGCCGGCCGGACAGATCGATGACGACGTTCGCGCTGACGAAAAGCAAATTGAAGCCGTCGCTTTGCGCGAATTGCACGAGGAGACCGGCTACGATCTCGCGATCGGCGGTGACGTAATTCCACTCGGCTATTTTTTCACTTCAGTTGGTCTGACCGATGAGCTTTGTCATTTTTTCCTGGTCCGGCCCGTTCAACGGGCACAGGTGCACAACCGCGAAGAAGGCGAAACGATTTTGGATTGCCGCGCATTCAGTGTATCGGAAATTAAGAAAATGATCGCGGAAAACGAGATTCGCGATTCCAACACCCTGGCTATTTGCGCGCGCATCGCGGCCCGCGGTTTCATGTTATTAGGCGCGGACTGATTTGACATGGCGCTGCGCGACATCTTCAAATTTCGCGAACTGCCAGAGAGCGAGACCTCGAAACCTTTTCTGGAGCATCTCGAGGACCTGCGCTGGACCGTGGTCAAGATGGCGATCGCGCTTTTTGTGGCGATGGTGGGCTGTTTTTTCTTTCGGCAAGCGTTGGTGCGAGTGATGCAAGCGCCGCTGCACGATGTCGATCCTCAGGTGGGCGCACTGAAAGCGCTCGGCATCACCGACTCGATCGTGATCTCGTTTCACCTCGCCTTTTACGCGGGGATCGTCGTCTCGTTTCCCTTACTTCTCTATTTCCTAGCCGGGTTTGTTTTGCCCGCGCTTACGGCCGTGGAAAAGCGTTTTTTGTTTCCGGCGATTGTCGGAAGCTTCGGACTATTTCTCCTCGGCGTCGTCGTTTGCTATTTCTGGCTGCTGCCCAAAACGATTTTATTCTTTTTCCGCGATACCCAATCGCTCGGCTGGGCGCCAACCTGGACGGTGCAGCAATATTATTCGTTCGTGACCAAGTTCGTTCTTGGCTTCGGAATGGCCTTCGAGTTGCCGGTGGTGGTGCTGGCGCTCGTTTATTTCGGGCTGGTCACTTACAAATTCATGGCCCGAACCCGGCCTTATGCCATCGTGCTCATTTTTGTTCTGGCGGCCATCATTGCGCCAACTCCCGATCTGCTGACTTTGGTTGCGATGGCGCTGCCGATGTCTTTGCTCTACGAGAGTTGCATCTGGATCGCGTGGGTAATGGAGCGCCGGGCGTCGCGCTCGCGCCCGACCTGATCCCGTGGACATCTCTTCTTATCACACGCTGTTCGCCGTGTTTGCGTTCGTCTTGGGCGCCGCTGTTGGTTCGTTTCTCAACGTGGGCATTTACCGGTTGCCGCGCGATATTTCGGTAAACAAGCCGCGCCGGTCATTTTGCCCCGCCTGCAAGGCGCCGATCCCGTGGCACCAAAATGTTCCGCTGCTGAGTTGGCTGGTTCTGCGCGGCCGTTGCGCGAACTGCGGCGCCCGAATCGCATTTCGCTATTTCGGTGTCGAACTGCTGACCGCGCTTCTCTTTCTCGCGGTCTGGAGATTTTTCCCCTGGCATGTCGCCATCGCTTACTGGGTTTTTGTTTCCATTTTGGTTGTGGCAACGTTCGTGGACCTCGAACATTTCATCATTCCAGATCAAATCACGATTGGCGGAACAATCGCCGGAGTGATCGCCAGCTTTCTCGTCCCCGAATTGATGCACGCCGATTCGCGTCTGGTGGCGGTGGTGCGTTCCGTGCTCGCCGCCGGACTCGGTTACGTGATTCTGTGGCTGGTTCTCGAAGGCGGCAAAATCGCCTTTGGTAAGAAACGAGTGGAGCTCGACGCGCCGACGCCGTTCACCTGGACGCGACATGGCGATGACGCCGATTTTGTTGTTGGCGAAGAACGCAGTCTTTGGAGCGAGTACTTTGCCCGCGAAAAGGATCGGCTGCTTCTTCATTGCGACGAAGTGAAGATCGACACCCGCGTGTTTGGGGCCGTGATCCTCGAATTTCACTACAATCGCGTCCGCGTTGGCGGCGAAGAGTTTGTGCTCGATACGCTCGATCAAATCTCGGGCGTTGCGGGTGAATTGGAAATTCCACGCGAAGCGATGGGCCGCGGTGATTTGAAATTCCTGGCGGCGATCGGCGCCTTTCTCGGATGGCGCGGCGTGCTGTTCAGCATCTTCGCCGGGTCGGTAGTTGGCTCGATTGTCGGCCTGGCCACATTGCTTATCGGCAAAAGGGTTTGGTCCGCTAAATTACCGTTCGGTCCTTATCTCGCGCTCGGCGCGCTGATCTGGATGTTCTTTGGCGAAAAATTCGTGCAGTGGTATTTCCAGTTGGTCAATCCGGTTTGACTCTCCTCTTCCGCTTGGTCTTCGTCTGCTCTCCCGCAAGAGAAAACGACTAAGAGTTAGAGGAAGATAGGTTCGTAAAGGCGAACCATTGCGGCCAGTAGGCGTTCACGATTTCCTCCAACACCGTCGCCCAGCGTTGCATCGCATCGGCAATGACTTGAGCACGGGTTGCTCCGCCTCGTGCGCAAACAATCGGTTCGCGCGCAATGATTTTGTATTTTCGATAGCCTGTCCGGACAATGAAGAGGGGATGAAGCGGCGTTTCCGAAACGAGGGAAAGAACGAACGGCCCGTTGGGAAAGAGAACCCGGTGTCCGAAAAATGTCACCGGGGCATGTGCCACTTTGCCTACAACTCGATCGCCCTGGATGGAAATGATTTCCCCGGCGCGCACGTCCTTCAGCAAATCGAAGGCGAGCGAAGTTCCATCGTCGCTGTAGCCAACCGTCACCGCACCTGCGGTCGATTCCTGCAAAGCAAGGTCGAAATGTTCCCCGGCGAGCGCGTCCGGCTCCGGCGCGCGCACCATTCGAATCCCACGATGAAATCGCTCGGCAAACAACCCTGCTCCCAAATTGTAGTTGCCCATGTGCGCGGTCAGGACAATCCCGCCTCCTTTAGAAGCCGTTAACTGCTCCATGAATCGCGCGCCTTCCACTTCATAGCGGAAGCGAGCTTTGGACAGCCGATAGGTTGCGGCGTCGGCGAGCGACCAGCCAAAATTTGCGAACACGCGCACAACCCCAAGATAATTTGCGCATCGCCAGGAGCGCGGACGAACCAGACGCAAATTTCGCAGCAATGCTTTGCGCGCCGGCGCCGCGATAAAGAAAAAGCACACGGCTGCAATCCAGATCAGTGGTCGATGAACCATTGCCGGAATGTGATCCACCGACCAATCGATCACTTGTCGCCAAAAAATGCTCTCGACCGCGAATTTCCCTTGCCGGTTTGCGAATTTTCGCTCCATCGCCGGATCGAGAATGGACTTCGAACATGTTAAACGCAATCTTCCCACAAATGATCTTCAAGAACGGCCGGCTCATTTTCCCAAATGGTGTTCGCGACGGACTGGATCTGCTCGCCGAAGACGGATTGATCACCGCGGTTCGGCCGCAAGTGCCGGCGATGGGCGAGCAGATTGTCGATCTGGAAGGAAATTATCTCGCTCCCGGATTTATCGATCTTCACGTGCACGGCGCGAACGGACGCGACACAATGGAAGCGTCGGCCAAAGCTTTTCGCACAATTTGCGATTATCACGCCAGCGGTGGAACGACTTCACTCCTTTTGACCACCACGACTGCTCCGATTAAAGCCATCGTCAAAGTGGTCGACGAGGTTCGCGCCCAGAAGTACTCGCTCAAACAAATCGCAGGTGTTCACGTCGAAGGGCCGTTCATTTCCAAAGCGAAGGCCGGGGCGCAGCGCGTGAGTTCAATACGGCACCCGACGAAGAAACTGCAGGGGCCGTTACTCGAGCATGGCGACGTCATCAAGCGGATAACGCTCGCTCCAGAATTGCCGGGCGCTCTCGCGCTCATCGATCAATTGCGGGAACGCAACATTTCAGTGAGCGGCGGTCACAGCGACGCGTGGGAAGACGACGCGCAGGCCGCTTTTGAGCACGGCATGCGCAGCGTGACGCACACGTTCAATTGCATGTCGAGCACACGCCGGTCCGGCGGCTGCCGAATCGCCGGTCTGCTCGAATTCGCGATGAGCGAACGGGAAATTATTTGTGAGCTAATCGCCGATGGTCATCACGTGTCACCCACCCTGATGAAAATGTTGTATCGCGCAAAAAATTTTACTGGGATTTGTCTGGTGACCGATGCGACTGCCGGTGCCGGCCTGAAGGATGGTTCCAAGTTTTCACTCTACGGAAGCAAATGCGTTGTTGAGAACGGCGTTTGTCTCTTGGCCGATCGATCGGCCCTCGCCGGCAGCGCTAGCCGCATGATCGATCTGGTTCGTACGATGGTCACTAAAGTTGGCGTGCCTTTGCACGAGGCGATCGCGATGGCGACCGACACGCCAGCGTTTGTCATTGGCCTGACCGGCAAAGGCCAATTTAAAATCGGCGGTGATGCTGATCTGATTGTGATCTCGCCGGAACTCCAAGTGCTGCGCACTTTTCTTGCCGGCAAAGAAATTTTTCGGCTGTAGCCGCTTCGCTGTGCGAAGGGTGCACATCGCCCAGAGGGCGACGGGTACGAAATTAGATCGACAACAGGAACTCGGCGATATCGAGGGACGCGCGGGGGCGGCTGAGTTTCCAAACGTTCGACGACCATTCGTGCCACTGTTTGGCGTTGTTAGCAAAGGCGCGCCGAACTTCGGCAACGGCTCCGTCATTAGACAGTGTGATCGCGCCGGAATTCGTTTCGACAATCAACTGCGCGTTGCCTTCTTCCTGACCGGACACAACGTGGTTGATGATCATGGGACAGCGCGCAGCGATCGTCTCCTGAACGGTCGCGCCACCGGCTTTGCCGATTAGCAGATCGCTTTCGCAAAGCAATCGCGGCATTTCGTCGGTCCAACCGTAGATGTGGATCTTGTGATCACCGGCCGCGCGTTCAATCGCACGCCAAAGTCGCTCGTTCCGGCCGACGGTGACGGTTAATTGAATATCCAATTCCAAAAGTTTGCGAACCAGGTTTGGTGCTCGACGCGTTCCGGCGTTGATGATGTAGAGCACGCGCGGCATAGTTCGCCGGAGAACCTGCCGATCCTTTGCAAAATCGACAAACCGCGGACTCACGGGGAAACCGAAGGTTTTGATTTTTTCGGGTGACACGCCACCACGGCGAACGACAGCGGCGCTCGATTCGTTGGCAACGAGAAAATAATCTGCCGGTGAACGGTACCAGATCGCGTTGACTGTGATCGAATCAGTGACTATGGCGACGTTTTTGCACCGGCGCTCCGCACCCAGGATTTGCTGAACCAAATAGGGATAGGGCGGGAAAGTTGAGACGACTACATCGGGCTGAAAGCGATCGAGCAAGCGACCGAGATTTTTCTTGAGGCGACGGAATCGCTGAAAGCGCTCATCGAAGTTTTGGATTCGATCGAGCCAGTTGTAGACGTAGCCCCACGATTTTGGAGACCGGTTGATGAGCCCTAGATAAGCGCGGCGAACCAATTCATTGAACGCGCCGAACGTTTCGGGAAAAAGATCGCGCAGCTGGACCTCAACTTTCGGCGCGATCCGCGCCAGCCCGGCGCGCACACCGCGAGCGGCGCTGTTGTGACCCTCACCGAAGCCGGCGGTAAGGATCAGGATTCTTTTCATGATTTCGGTGGATAAAACTTAACCCTCACCTGCCGCTTCGCGGCTGCCTCTCCCTGAGGGAGAGGATTGAGGTGAGGGTCTCTGCGAAAGCGTTGTAGCAAGTTAATGGATATTTCCGGTCGGCAAAGTAATCTTGTCCCAGTGAAATTTTTACTGGCCAGCTGGCGGGTTTCTCGGCGCCTGGTCTGGGAAACTGCGACCGACAACACGACCGGCCTGGCCGCGCAGATGGCCTACACGCTGTTTTTCGCGGTCGCGCCGGTGTTGCTTTTTCTGTGGCACTTGCTCGGACTCTTCGGAACCGACCCGGCAAGATTGCACGGTATGTTCAGCATTCTGAAAAGCTTTATGCCGCCGGATCCAAGAGTGCAGGACGCTTTGGACGTTGCTGCGGCGAGCATCGTCACAATCGGCGCGAGCGGCTGGCTCGCCAATTTCGGAATTTTTCTCGGCATCTGGGGCGGCACCGTCTTCATCGCGACGATTTCACGCGCGTTGAGCCACACTTATGG
>CAZFZG010000021.1:0-5713 GCA_964523205.1 uncultured Chthoniobacteraceae bacterium
CAATGACGACGTCGAGGACTTGCTTCGTTACCACCGGAAACACGATCACCATCAATGTGGCGATGATCGCGCAGGCCAGCATGCCGACCGCGAGCACCGGATAGCGTTTTAAGTATCGGAAAACCCGCCAGACCGTTTTCATTTAGCCTGAACAACCTCGACGCGCGTGCAGGCAGGTCAAGGTAGGAGCGATTGCCCTCAATCGCCCGCGGCCAGTTCGGTGAACCGCCTCTACCTCAGACGCGGTCGCCGGAATGTCCATGGCGGTCTTTGAAGGTCAGCTCGGCGATTCCTGATTTGTCGAGCTCGCCAAGGCCTTCCGCGATCATTCGTTGATATTGTTCCTTAGTCGCGCGGGCCAGCGGCAGATCGAGACCGAGCTGACGGGCCAGCTCCAGCGCGATGCCACTGTCTTTGGCGGCGTGCGCGGCCGAGAAGAAACAACTGTGCTCCCGGTTCTGCATATCTTCGCCGTCGGTTTCGAGCACGCGCGAGTTAGCGCCGGTCTGGGCGAAAACTTCGCGTAACATTTTTAAATCGAGTCCGAGCGCATCCCCGAGTCCAAGTCCTTCGGCCAACCCGGCGGTGTTTATGTTCATCACCATGTTGACCAGAGCTTTCACTTTGGCTGCCTCGCCAGCTTTGCCAACGAAACGCATACTCGCTGCTAATTCCTTGAGTACCGGCTCTGCTTTTCGGAAGGCCTTCTCAGTTCCGCCGCACATCAGGTAAAGTTTTCCTTCGCGCGCCTGAGTGATGCTCGACGCCATGCACGCTTCGAGCGACTCCGCGCCCGCCTTTTCCGCGAGCTTCTCAACTTCGGCATGCACCTGGGGCGCAACCGTGGCGCAGTTGACGAAGAGTTTACCGCGCGCGTTCTTCAATAAATTGTCGCCGCCGCCGGAATAAATCTGCCGCATCGCGTTGTCGTCCGTCACCACCGTGAAAACCACGTCCGATTCTGCCGTCACCTCCGATAAGTCCTGCGCCGCAGCGCAACCAAGCTCGCCCGCCAGGTCCGTCGCCGCTTTGCGATTCGAATCGTAGACCACGGTCACATGAGATCCACGATCCTTCAATCGTCGCGCCATATTCGCGCCCATTCGGCCTACGCCTACGAAGCCGATGTTCATGTTTGAGGTTTGATGTTTGAGGTTTGATTTCTACTCGAAGTGCGACGACCGGCAGTAAAAATTGCCGTTAATTCGTCTGCTTCTTTCAGCAAGTCATCAAGCTTGTTTTCCGGAAGCAGATTGCCATCACGAATCAATTCCAACCAGTAAATCGTTTCGTCGGCTTCTTCGGCAACGACTCCAAGCTTGGCTGCGAACTCAGCACGAGAACGTGAGCGGCATGCGGCGCGATAATTGGCGCCAATCGAAGTGCCGCTACGAACGAGTTGGTTGCCAATAGCTCGACCAGATGTCGTGCGAGGCAGATGATCCACCAATTTCAAAATTCGTAGGCTGAACTTTTTTGTGCGCGCGAGTAACTCCCCTTTGCTCACGCGCGCATGCTACCTCAAACCTCAAACCACAAACATCAAACATTCAGAGCGCCTTGTGCGCAAAAAACGGGTTGTGTTTTTTCTCCTCGCCTACCGTTGTCATCGGACCGTGACCTGGACAAATAATCGTTTCGTCCGGCAAGGTCAGAATCCTTTCGAGATTGTTTTGCACCGCATCTTTATACGAAACATTCCCGCCGCCCATTGATCCGGCAAACATTGAATCGCCGACGATCGCGATCGTCCGCGCCAAGCCGGTACAAACAAACGTGATTCCGCCGGACGAATGTCCCCAGGTCAGGCGCGCTTCGATGTCGATCTTGCCGAGACGAAATTCTTTTCCTTCCTCGATCTTCTCCGCGCCGGGGACTGGTTCGCGCGCGGGCGCAAAAACTTCGGCGCCTGTTTCTTCGCGCAGTCGCGGCAAGTCAGCCACGTGATCCGGGTGCGCGTGCGTAAGCAGAATCATTTTGACGGTCAGATTTTCTTTGGTGGCCAGTTTCAGCAGGCTGGCGCAATCGGCGCCGGTATCGAACGCCGCGGCATATTTTGTTTCCAAATCCCAAACCAGATAGGCGTTCACGAGCATTCCGCCGTAGCTGGTGCTGAACTGGGCCAGGCCTTCAAGATTTTCGAGCTTCTCGGGTTTCCACTTACCTCGCCCGAGATCGACCAGCGCATTCGAATCGAGGTCCAAAACCGAGGCAATCCCACGAAGGGTCGATTCTTCGAATTTCCCATCACGCACTTTCTGAATCGCGTCTGCCGCCGCGCCGGACTTCGACACCAATTCGCGGTCGGAAATTCCCAAACCTCGCTGCGCTTTGCCAATGATATCGCCAACGTTGTCTTCCAGTTCGATCATAATCTTCTTTCGTCAGTGCGAGAGCGTGTGCGCTTCTCGATTGCATCGCAGATCTTGGATTTTTTCGCGGACGAGTTTCTCGAAGGCATGCGCAACATCGACAACGGATAGCGCTTGGCCAGTTTCTTTCTCAATCGAAGTCATCGTCACGTCTGAGATTCCGCAGGGAACGATATTTGCGAAGGGCAAGAGATCGCCGCAAACATTGAGCGCAAAACCGTGCATGGTGATCCAGTGTCGCACACCGACGCCGATCGACGCGATCTTTCGCTGCGCGACCCAAACGCCAGTCAGACCTTCGCGCTGGGTAGCCGAAATCTCATACGTCGCCAGAAAGTCGATCAAGGTTTGCTCGAGCCACCGCAGATATTTATGCAAATCCTCTCCGCACCGGCGAAGATCGACAATCGGATAACACATCAATTGACCGGGACCGTGATAAGTTGCCTGACCGCCGCGGTTGATCGCGAATAAGGGATGCGGCAAATGGGCTGCGCCTAACAAACTCGATTTATCCGGCGTCCGGCCGATGGTATAAACCGGCTCATGCTCGAGTAGGAGAATCTCGTCAGTGGTGGCGCGATCGGCGCGTTTTTGAGCGACGATGTCTTCCTGAAGGGCAAGCGCGTCCGCGAAATCGACGCGGCCCAGCCACGAAATTCGCAGATCCATCATATTTGTTTCGCTCCTGGAATTCCCATTCGCGCCGTCTCTTGGGCGCGGACATGGGTGAGACCAATCGCGAGCGCGTCGGCGGCATCGTCATCCGGCGTCTCAGTTAACCCGAGAAGTGCACGGACCATGAACGCGACTTGATTTTTCCTCGCGCCGCCGCGACCGACGGTCGCTTGTTTGATCCGGGTCGGCGGATACTCGAAAACTGGCAACCCATTTTCAGCCGCGGCCAGGATCGCCGCGCCGCGCGCCGCGCCGAGCAGAATTGTGGTCTTGTGACTTTGGACGTAAATGACCGATTCGAGCGCGCAACAATCAGGCCCATGCTCGCGAATCAAGGCCGCCAGCTGATCTCGAATCGCCACCAGACAAGACGACGAGCGGAGCGACTGCGCGTTGCGAATCGTCCCGAAATAAAGGGCGCGTGCTTTGCCGTTGTTTGCATCGACAATTGCGACGCCGGTCTTCCGCAGCGAAACGTCAATAGCGAGAACGCGCATGTCAGTGAGTGAAGCCCAGCGCGAGGAAAACACACCCGGCGACGCCGAAGAGCAGGCTGACCAACCAGAACGTTCGTTTCTTAGTCAGCGCAGAGATGGCAGCGATGGCGATGGCAATTTGGAACATCGTTACGCCGCGCGCGAGGATTTCGTGCTGGTGAAAATGCGTTTTCGCTTCAGCCTGTTTCAGCTCGGCCTCGGCTTTGATTTCCTCCTGCTCCTTTTCGTAGCGATCGCGTTTTTGTGAATCGTCCTCGTTCGGAGCGGTCGCAAGCGAGATTTTGGCGTCGAGCACCGAAGCTTTGATGCTTTTGGCCTGGTAGTAACTCCACTGATCGGAGGATTCGATCTGACTCATCATCGCTTCGTTCGCGTGCATTCCAGAAAGCAAACCGGCAATGGCAGCCAACACAGCGAGAATTGCGGTGCTCAGCGCGACCCACGAAATCCACGTTTCGGTGCTGTGCTCAGCGCTATGATGGATCTCTTCGTGCAAATTTTCCAACGGAACTTCGGCTTCTTCCATGGCTTCAGTCTAAGATCGACATCGATGCCTTCAAGATCGAAACCTACCGCCGCATGAACGCAAAAGAATCTGAGCCCGGCCTCATCCGACGTTTTTTGAGTTCGCTTGGACCGGGAGTCATCGCCGGTGCGGCGGACGACGATCCGTCCGGCATTGCAACCTACTCGATTGCCGGTGCGCAACACGGGCTGGCACTGCTGTGGACGGCACTGCTCACCTGGCCGTTGATGGCGTTCGTGCAAATGATGTGCGCGCGCATCGGCATGGTCACCGGGCGCGGCCTGGTTGGCGCGCTTCATCGAAAATATCCGCGGCCGCTGGTACTCACCGCTGCCATCGCGCTCTTCGCCGCCAACTCAATCAACGTCGGCGCAGATTTATCTGGAATGGCGGACGCGGCCCAAATGCTGACGAAAATTAATTCATACATTTTTGTCATTGTGTTTGGCGTTGGAATTTCCCTGGCCACGATTTTTTTCCGATATCACCAGATCGCAACGATTTTGAAATGGCTGGCCCTGGTCTTGTTCGCTTACGTCATCGCCGGATTCCTCATTCATCCCGACTGGTCAAAGATCGGGCATGCGACGTTCATTCCGAGCTGGCCGAAAAACCACGATCAATGGGGAATGCTCGTCGCGATTCTCGGAACGACCATCAGCCCCTACTTGTTTTTCTGGCAGGCGTCGCAGGAAGTGGAAGAAGAGAAAGCAAAGGGCCGCCGGATGTCGATCCGCCGATTCGGCGCCTCTAAACAGGAAATCATCACCCGCAAGATCGACGTCGACATCGGGACATTTTTTTCCAACCTGGTGATGTTTTTCATCATTCTAACCACGGCTCTGACTTTGCACGTTCACGGCATCACGAATATTCAAACGAGCAAAGACGCGGCGCAGGCTCTCTTTCCCCTCGCCGGAAAATTTGCTGGAACACTTTTCGCGCTGGGCGTCGTCGGCACGGGCCTGCTGGCAATTCCAACCCTCACCGGCTCGGCCGCGTATGCTTTAGCTGAAACGTTCGCGTGGAAAGAAGGGTTGGATCAACGCTTCCGCGGCGCCCGCCATTTTTATCTCGTAATCGTGGTTTCGACACTTGTCGGCATTGCCATGGATTTTCTCAAAGTGAACCCCGTACGCGCGTTGTATTGGACCGCGGTCATCAATGGATTGCTCGCGCCGGTCCTCTTGACCGGAATCATTGTGGCCTCTCGAGATCGCCAGGTGATGAACCAGCAGCCAAGTTCAATTCCAAGCGTGGTTGTCGTTTCGATCGCCACATTGCTAATGTTCGGGGCCGCGATCGGAATGTTTGTTTTCTAGAAAATCGCAACCGAAGCGCGAGAATGTGGTTTTATTATGAGGCCGTGTTATGAAAAACTTCGCCATCGTAATTAGCGGTGCGGCAGTCGGCTTGCTGGCCACGGCGAGCGCTTCCGCCAAAGGCGGCGGCGGAAGCAATCCGCCACCGCCGCCGCCGCCTGCACCGGTTCACCACGGCGCGAGCAGGCCGGCAATCGCACCGATCGGCGGCGGTTTGCCGCATAATTATTCCGCGCCTGGATCTTATCGGCCCTTAACCTTGTCGACTGGCGGCAATCGGACGCTCGTTTATCCGGCCGTCCGAAATTCGACTGTTCA
>CAZFZG010000021.1:5813-9505 GCA_964523205.1 uncultured Chthoniobacteraceae bacterium
CGACTGGCGGCAATCGGACGCTCGTTTATCCGGCCGTCCGAAATTCGACTGTTCATTCTCGAACCGGTTCGAGAATGAGTGCCATGAATTCTGTCAAGCACGGTGGCGGCAACGTCCCTTCCAACGCGGTGGTGGTTCCACGCGGCAAAAACAAACTCGACCCGCAAACCGTCGCGCGATTGAAGAATGGGGGCGGGAGCGTTTCGACAACTGCGCAGGCCCGGCAAAATCACGCCAACAATTGTCACCATCATCACGATAAGGATTGGTGGAGGCACCATTGCCTGGCCCTGATCTTTTTCGACTGGGGTTGGTGGGGCTGGTACGACGGCTGGTGGTACCCGGCTTGGGGCTACGATCCTTACTCTTATTATGAGTACAACGAACCGATCTACGGTTCCGAGGGACTAACGCCGGATCAAGTTATCGCTGGAGTTCAAGCCGCGCTGCAGCAGCGCGGTTATTACACCTACGCCATCGACGGCAAGATGGGCCCGCTTACTCAAAGCGCGCTCGCGCGCTACCAGCGCGATCATCACATGTCGATCACATCCGGCATCGATCAGCCCACTCTCGCTTCTCTCGGCATCATTCATTGATTTGCGTCGGCCGCGAGTTTGCGGTTGAACAATGGCGTGACATCAAAACGCAGCCGCGTCAGCGCGGGCTTACTCATGTTCCGACGAAAACATAATGGGCTCGAGTTCTTGCTCGTTCACCCGGGCGGTCCGTTTTGGAAAAACAAGGACGAGGGCGCATGGACGATTCCAAAAGGTGAAGCAAAGCCGGAGGGAGATTTACTGACCCGGGCTCGGATCGAGTTCGAAGAAGAGCTGGGACTTGAACCAACCGGAGATTTTATCCAGCTCGGTTCGGTCCAACAAAAAGGCGGCAAAACGGTTCACGCCTGGGCGTTCGAGGGCGATCTGCCGGCCGATTTCAAAATCAAATCGAACCCGTTCGAGATCGAATGGCCGCCGGGCTCGGGAAAATTCAAAGAATTCCCGGAAGTCGATCGCACGGAATTTTTCCCGGCAGAAATCGCGGCGCGCAAAATTAATCCCGCGCAAATTGCGTTCCTCAACCGGTTACGCGACGCGATTGCCGCAAAATGATTTACCGGTTTTCGGTCGTTTCCGGCGCGAGCACACAACGAAACCCGTAAATCACGTCGCGCTCGTTGCGATCGACCACGTTGCGGTAAGACGATTGCATTTCCAATTTATTGGTTGTTGCCCACGAACCACCGCGGAGCACTCCCCAGTCGCGAGTTCCTCCGCTTCCGCCTTTGTAGGTGTCGGCGCACCATTCCCAAACATTTCCTCCCAGATCATACAGACCCAATGAGTTAGCCTTGAAGCTGCCAACCGGTGCGGTCGCTCCACGCTTTTGCGGGATTCCATAGTTTCCTGCGTTTGGCGGCGGCGGCCATTGTTTACCCCACGGGAATTCGTTTTTGATTTTGCCGTCGCGCGCTTGAGGTGTACCGCCGATCTCATTTTGCAGACCAACCGCCAAACTCCATTCCTTGTCGGTCGGCAGCCGATATGATTGTCGATCTTCGATCACGTTTTCGTCTCGCTCCTTCTCGGTCAGCCATTTGCAGAACGCCACCGCGTCGAACCAGTTCACTTTTACGATCGGATGAGTGGGCGCCTGTTGAAAATCCGTCGGTTCATATCGTCGCCCGGTCGCCTGCAAGAACGTCGCGTAATCCTGCACCCGCGTTTCCCAAACCGAAACGCGAACGTCGCCCACTGGAACGAATTTCATGCCCAGCGAATTGGTGAACGGCTGTCCGGGCGCAGGCCCAACGCTCTTTTCCAAACGCGCGGCCAGAAACGTCTGTTGCTGCGGATCGACCTTTCCCGTGACCGTAGTGGGATTGTAACCCGACAACCGTAGTTCGTAAGTCACATCGCCGGGTTTCACCTCTTCGATGACCAGCGGCGTCTGCCCAAGCTCTTTGCCGTTCGCTCCTACACTCGCCCCACCGGGCGCACTGGTAATTTTGACGCTGCCGTTGGCAAAGACAAAATGCGCCGTGTTTGGTTCTTTCGGACCGATGTTGATCTTCTGTTCTTCGTTAGGCCAACCGGCCAGATGCGCAGTGAGCAAATGCGCCGTCGCCGGCAAATCGATTTGCAGCGGCGCGCGGCCTCGCGGAGTTCCGTCGACGGCAATTTCGGCGCCGCTTGGCTCGCTTGTGATCTTTATCGGCACAGTGACGAATCGGAAAGATTTCCGTGTTATCTCGCCGCGCTCCACTTCGATTTGGTCACGCATTTCCCAACTTCCGCGATGCGCTGTGACTGAATATTTTCCCGTCGGCAGATCAGCAATCGTTTGGGGCGTCACGCCCTCCCGCGAAATCTGAGCGTCTTCGCTTCGCAACGAAAACTGCGCGCCTGCCGGATCCGATTGCAATTCGAGCGTCCCTTTGCTCCGCACGAGATGAAATGGCTGCAACGCCGGCGCGCGCGTCGCGCCAAGATCGACCACGGTTTCAATCGGATCGTAACCGGGAGCCATAATGCGCAGATTGTATTTGCGCGGCTCCAGATCCTGAAACGTGGCCGGACTTTTTTCCGCGTGATCGCCCAGGACCACCAGCGCGCCCGCCGGATCGGTCTGGACAGTCGTTTGCAAATGCAGGCCGCCGCCGCTCGGTCGTTGGTAGTGCAACCAAAGCCAAACGCTGGCAACTGCGGTTGCCAAAATCAACACCATTGCGAACAGAAATTTCGAGCGCGATTTTTTTGGACGCTCACCGCGTTCAAGCGCCTGCAAATCGCGGTTCACCTCCGCCGCGGCGCGATAACGCTTTTTTGGATCGTGCGCGCACGCCTTAACCAGCACGTCGTTTAGTTGCAACAGCTGTTCGCGGTCCGGTCGCCTGCTGAGTTGCGAATCGATCTCCGGAAAATCGAGACGGTCTTTGCCAGTGCTGACCTCGTAGAGAAGTTTGCCCAGGCTGAAGATGTCGGCCTGCGGCGTTCCCGGTCCCTCCGGCGGCACGTAACCTTCAGTGCCGACAAACGATTGCTGACCGCTCGCCGCGACCAGGCCGATGTCGGCGAGCTTCGGCACCCCGTCGATGAAAATGATGTTCGACGGCTTGATGTCGCGATGGGTCAGGCCTCGGCAATGCAACGCTTCAAGCGCTTCGGTAAGCGAAAGTCCGAGCTGGATCGATTCGCCAGCCGAGAGACGTTTGTGCCGCGCCAGATCGCTCTTCAACGTCCGCGGTTCATAATTAGTGAGGTCGATCTCACGACCGGCCATGTGGTCGTCCGCGAGCTCCATGCTGTAGTAGAGGTATTCGCTCGTTCGACCGACATGGAGAATGTCGATGAAGCCGGCGTGCTCGCGTGAGATCGGCTCGAACGCCGACATCCCTTCGAACTCGCGCAGAAAAGCGCGCTCACTTTCAAAGGTGCTGCGATAAACAATTTTTACTGCGCGCAGTCCGCCAGTAACGGTCCGGGCCATCCAGATTTCGCCATAAGCGCCGCGACCGATCACGCGCAAAAGTTCGTGATCGGGGACAACTGGAATCTGACCAGAAACTTGATCCGGAATGGCCCCGATTTTACATGGAGCAGGGACGAGAGGCAATTCTGGGCAGGGCAGGCGCCTCACCATCGCGAACTTTTTTAGCCCGAGGGATTTGATGCTCCAATATCCAATGG
>CAZFZG010000021.1:9605-23069 GCA_964523205.1 uncultured Chthoniobacteraceae bacterium
CGAGGCGCCTGCGCTCCCCAGACGGAATCGTCTCACCGCCCGGCTTTCTCCAGCGCTTTGATTTCTCTTTTCAAGACTGCGCCGACGCGGTGCCGCGCGAGATAAACCTGGCCGACACTGACCCGAAGTTGCTGGGCCACCTTCTGAGCCGGCCATTCTTTGCGAACGTAGCAGTCGAAGATCTGAAATTGTTTCGGGTCGACCTTCTTTTTCACGCGCGCGATTGCGCCCTCGAATAAGCTTTCTTTCCATTCCGCTTCCCACACCGCATCGAGATCGGCCACGCGCGAATCGGGAACCCGTTCGATGGTGGCAGTGAGCCGATCTTCCGCCACGCGCGGGGCCTTGGCATTTCCCGGTTCGCGCTTGCGGAATTGATCGACAATTCGCCAGCGCGTGATCTGTAAAAGCCAGCCTTTGAACGAACCAACTGCCGGATCGTATTTCAATTTTTCGACGTTTTTGGCGACCGTGATGATGGTTTCCTGCACAACCTCCTGCGCTTCCGCGTCGGTCAGACCTGATTTCCTCGCCGCCGAGTAAATCAGCTTCCAATAACCGTCGAAAAATTCCTGCCAGTGCTTGCGATCGTTCCAATCGGCCAACCGCTCGACCAAACTGCGCCGCGTCGCGGCCAGACCTGCGTTTCTCACCGTGCCGTTCTAGCCCAAGAAATTGGCTAGGAAAAGTCTTCTGAAAGATTTTTGATGCCCCCGCGTATCCAGCCTATGAAAACTCCCGCGCCTCTCTCCAAAGCAATTGAATGGCTCACCGCCGCTGGGGCATTTTTGCGGCGAATTCCCGGTCTAATCGTCGGCAATCTGTCCTGGCAAAAGCCGCGCTGGCTCACTCGGGTCGGCCAAGGTTGGGCCAGCCTTGAACGCGATTACCCGCGCGCGATCGCGCCGGCGATTCTCGCCATCTTCGCGATCTTTTGTGCGGGCGCGTGGACTTGGAATTGGTATTGGCACTTGCCGAAGCCGCGTCGCGTCACGGCCAAAATAACCGCGCCCGAAGTCACGAAGCTGGAAAAGGATCTCAAGTTCCCGCGGATGACGGTTTACTTCAGCGAACCAGCCGCGCGCCTGGATGATTTGAAAAAGCCGGCCGTTCAAGGTGTCGATCTTCAACCTCATCTCAACGGCGCATGGCATTGGATCAAAGACGACATCCTCGTCTTCGAGCCGACCGAAGATTGGCCAGCCGATCAGAAATTCCGAATCGTTTTCGACAAGAAGTTTTTTCCCAGCCACGTGCGGATGGAGCGTTACGGGTATGAAACGCAGACACCGCCGTTCGAGATCGCGATCAAGAAACTTGAGCTCTATCAGGACCCGACCAATCCGACGCAGCGCACGATTACGGCGACCCTCGAGCTGACGCACCCGGTCGAGCCCGGCGAATTGGATCGACATCTGCGATTCGAAACGATCTCGGGCTCGAATCTTTTCGCGCCAAACGATCCCGCCCCGCATTTCAAAATCACCTACGGATTGCATCAACGGGTCGCCTACCTGCAAAGCTCGCCGATTGTGCTGCCGCCGGAGGATGATTTCGCGAAGCTTGTTTTGAGCAAAGGCGTGCGCACCTCCCAAGGCGGCGCGCAATCGACAAGGGAGCTCGAGCAAAAAGTCCAGGTCCCCTCGAACACGTCGATGTTCAAGATCGATTCGATCGAAACCACGATTGCCCGAAACAAGAACGGCGAGCCGGAGCAATTGATCGTTCTCACCACCACGGCCGACATCAGCACACGCGACCTCGCGAAAGCGCTCGAAGTCAAATTGCTGCCAAAGCGAAACCCTACCGAAGAGGAAAAGGAAGCGGAGGTAGACAGCTCGGAAGGGACGGAAGAAGCATCCCCCACGCCTTCCCCTTCCAGCGACAGCGAATCGAATGACGAGGAAGTTGGTTCGCAAGTGAAGGAAGCCGAGCTTTGGAAAAGCGCGGATGATGTTCCCGACGAGATTTTCGACCAAGCAAAGCCAGTTGCGCTCGTCGCCTTGCCGACAGAAAAAGCGCTAGATCGCCAACACGCGTTTCGGGTCCGCGTCGAAACTGACGGCGAACTTTATGTCCGGGTTAAGAAAGGCCTCCGCGCGGCCGGCGATTATCCGCTGAGCGAGGATTACAACGCGGTCGTCGAAGTGCCGTCGTTGCCGCGCGAAGTACAGATCGAAGGTCAGGGCGGCGTGCTGGCGCTCAACGGCGAGAAGAAATTGTCGATCCGCTCGCGCGCGCTCAGCGTCATCGAGTTCGAGATCAGCCGCGTCGCGACAACACAGATCAATCATCTGGTCAGCCAGACCGCCGGAGAGTTCGAAAATCCGGTCTTCCAAAATTCAGATTACTTCGACAAGGAGAACATTTCACGGATCGCGACCGAGCGGCAGAACATCGCGATGGAAAATAAATGGAAAGCGAATTATTCCGCGTTCGATTTCAGCAAACATCTCCAGAAACCGGCCGACGGCGGCAGCGAGCGCGGTTTGTTTTTCCTGAGCGCGCAGGGTTGGGATCCCGAGAAAAAGAAACTCATCAACGTCCGCGATTCGCGTTTCATCCTCGTCACCGACATCGGGATCCTGACCAAGAAAAACGCCGACGGCAGTCACGACGTTTTTCTGATGTCGATCAAGCAAGGGAAGCCGCTCGCGAATGTGACGGTCGATCTTCTTGGCAAAAACGGAATTCCGCTTCAAACCGCCATGACCGATGCGAACGGTCACTGCGCGTTTACTTCCGTCGACAAATCGACCCGCGAAAAGACGCCTGTCGCGTTCGTTGCCCGCGATGGAGACGACGTTTCGTTCATTCCTTACGCGCGCGAAGATCGACAACTGAACTTCTCACGGTTCGACATCGACGGCGTCGACAATGTGCTGCCGGAAAATCTCGATGCATTCGTTTTCACGGAGCGCGGGGTCTATCGACCGGGCGACGAGATTCACGTCGGCCTTTCGGTGAAACAACGGAACTGGCAGGGAAATCTCAAAGGCCTGCCCCTCGAGACCGAAGTGATCGACGCGCGCGGCCACAGCGTACAGTCGCGAAAAATCAATCTGCCCGATTCCGCATTCACCGAGTTCATCTATCAGACCGCGAATGAATCAACGACCGGACTCTACACTTTCAACGTTTATCTGGTTAAGAATAGCAAGCGCTCGACCCTGCTCGGCGGCGTCACCGCGCAGGTAAAAGAGTTTTTGCCGGACCGGATGAAGATCGACAGTCGCCTGTCCCAAACTTCTCCGCACGGCTGGATCCAGCCGAAACAGATGCAAGCGACGGTCACGCTGGCCAATCTTTACGGCACGCCCGCAACCGACCGCCGTATTGTTTCGAAAATCGAACTGACGCCAACGGCGTTTTCGTTTCCCGAGTTCAAAGACTACATCTTTTTCGATCCGCTTTACGATCCAAAGAAGGAACGGACCGAACAGACGATCGAGCTCGGCGAAAATAAAACCGGCGGCGCCGGCCAAACCCAGTTCGATTTGCAACTGGAGCGCTTTGCCGACGCGACTTACTCGATGCGATTCATCGCGGAAGGATTCGAAGCCGAAGGCGGCCGCAGCGTCACGACCACAACCACCGTGCTCGTTTCCGCGTTGCCCTACGTGATCGGCTGCAAAGCGGACGGCGATCTGCGCTACATCGACACGAACAAACCGCGTATTGTCGATCTTGTCGCGGTCGATCCGCAGCTCAATCGCATTGCGCTTGGCAACGTGACTGCGAACACTATCGCGCAGGAATACGTTTCCGTTCTGACAAAACAGGAAAGCGGCAAGTTCGCTTACGAATCAGTCCTCAAGGAGCGAACCACGAAATCGGAAAAGATTTCTGTCGCCGCCAATGGCTCGAAATACTCGCTGCCAACCAACGAGCCCGGCAATTACATTTTTGAGTTGCGTGACGATCAGGACCGCCGGCTCGCCAAAGTTCAATTCTCGGTCGTCGGTCACGGCGCGGTCTCGCGTTCACTCGAGAAAAATTCGGAGCTCCAGGTAAAGACCGATCGCGCGCAGTACAACAGCGGCGACGACATCGCGATCAGCATCACCGCGCCGTATGCCGGGAGCGGGTTGATCACCATCGAACGCGACCGCGTGTACGCGCAGCAATGGTTCCAGGCGACAACTGCGAGCAGCGTCCAGCACATTCGCGTTCCGGAAAATTTCGAGGGCAGCGGTTACGTCAATGTCGCGTTCGTGCGCGCACTCGATTCAAAGGAAATTTTTGTCAGCCCGTTGAGCTACGGCGTTGTCCCGTTCACGGCGAACAAGGAAAAGCGCAAACTCAAAGTCGATCTCAATGCAGTCGCGACGGCAAAGCCGGGCGAACCATTGCACATCAAGTATCAAACCGATCGCCCGAGCAAGATCGTGATCTTCGCGGTCGATGAAGGAATTCTTCAAGTCACGAACTACAAGACGCCGGATCCGCTCGCGTTCTTTTTCCGCAAATGCATGCTCAAAGTCGAGACCGCGCAGATTGTCGATCTTATCATTCCGGAATTTTCGCTCCTGCGCTCGATCTCGGCCTACGGCGGCGGCGGCGACATTCAAAAACTGAATCCATTCAAGCGCGTCACGGAAAAGCCGGTCGTGTTTTGGTCCGGCATCATCGACGCTGACCAAACGCAACGCGAAGTCGTCTACAACGTGCCGGATTATTTCGACGGCACGTTGAAGATCATGGCCGTCGCAATTGCGAACGACACTGTCGGCTCGAACGACCGGGAGGCGCTGATTCGCGGACCGTTCGTCATTACGCCCAGCGTGCCCGTGCTGGCTGCGCCGGGGGATGAATTCGAAACCGGCGTGACTGTCGCCAACAATGTCGAAGGCTCCGGCCAAAACGCCGAAGTCGAATTGCTCGCGCAAACCAACGACAAGGTGACGATCCTCAGCGGTTCGACGCAAACCTTGCGCATCGCCGAAGGGCGCGAACAAACCGCGATCTTCAAATTCCGCGCGACCGACAAACTCGGTTCGGGCGAAATTTCATTCATCGCTAAAGCGAACGGCCAGGAAACAAAACGCCGCGCGACGTTGAGTGTTCGGCCGCCCGCGCCCTACATGACCGACGTCCACAGCGGGAGCTTCAAGGACAAGATCGACGTAGCACTCGCGCGCAACATGCATCCGGAGTTTCGCAAGCTCGATGCAACCGTTTCGGCGTTGCCGCTAGGTCTCGCGCGCGGACTCGATTCTTACCTGCACGATTTCCCCTACGGCTGCAGCGAACAAATTACCAGCGGCGCGTTTTGCCGATTGATGCTCGCTGACGAAGCCGATTTCGGTTTGAGCCGCGCCGAGGTCAACAAGCAACTCGAACACACGTTCGGAATTCTGGCCCGCCGCCAAAACGATCAGGGCGCATTCGGCTATTGGGTTCCGGAGCCGGCCGATCACATCAGTTTCGTGTCGGCTTACGTGATGGATTTTCTGAGCGAATCGAAAGCCGCCGGGTTCGCGCCGCCACAAGAGATGTTCGCGAGCGGGCTGCGCAATTTGCAAAAGATGGTCGGTAAACAACCAGAAGACCTGACCGATGCGCGCAGGCTCGCTTACGCGATTTACGTTCTCACTCGCGAAGGCGTCATCACCACGAATTACATTCTCAACGTGCAGGATTGGCTCGAGAAGAATCACAAAGACGAATGGCGGAACGACATCACCGGCGTTTATCTCGCCGGCGCGCTTCATTTGCTCCATAAAGACAAAGACGCCGAGCGTTTGATCGACAGTTACAAATTCGCGGACAACAAAATGATCGCTCGCGACGATTTCTTCCAGCCGCTCGGAACAAATTCGCAATATATCGCGTTGATCGCACGCGAATTCCCGGCCCGGCTGCGGAAAATCTCAGCCGAGCAATTCCAAAACATGTTGAAACCTATCGGGGATGGCGAATTCAACACGCTTTCGTCGGCTTACGCGGTGCGGGCGTTGAAAGCCTACTCGCACGCGGTGGCAAAAAATCCGCCGGAGCTCTCGATTGCCGAGCTGCACAAGGACAAGAGCGAGACGCGATTGGTCAACGGAGTGAAAGCATTATTGCGCGCTGAGATTTCGGACAAAGCCAGCGGCGTTCGGTTTAATTCAGCCCAGCGATTGAGCGGACCGGACGCGTTTTTCCAAGTTGTTGAGGCGGGATTTGATCGAAAAGTTCCGAATGAAGCGCTTCAGAACGGCTTGGAAGTGTATCGCGAAATTCTCGGCAAGAACAACGAAGCCGCATCGCGCACCAAGCTCGGCGAGCAACTGCATGTCCGTATTCACGTGCGCAGTTTGCAACGCGAGCCGCTGACCAACGTGGCGATTGTCGATCTTTTGCCGGGCGGATTCGAAGTGGTCGATTCGTCCATTCACACTGGCGTCGGTACGAATCCGGGAGTCGATTACGTCGATGTTCGCGAAGATCGCGCGGTATTTTTCGTAACCGCGCCGACCAACGCGCTCGAGATCGATTACCAAATCAAATCCGACAACCGAGGAAATTTCATCGTCCCGCCGGTGTTCGCCCAATCAATGTACGAACGCAACATCAAAGGCCGCGGCGTTGGCGGCAAGATCACCGTGACGGAATGAAAAAGAATTGCGGAAAGCGGATTTCGGATTGCGGAAAGATTTGCCGAAAGCGATGGCCCTTCTTTTCTATTCGCAATCCGCGTTCCGCAATCCGCAATCTGCTGGTTTTTTCCGCGCTTGTGGCTGCCGTTTGGCTTTTACTGCCAAAGCCGCCGCTGCTCGATGGGATCGCGTTTTCCCAAATCGTCCGCGACCGAAATGGCAAATTGCTTCGGGTCGCCCTAAGTAGCGATCAGAAATTTCGGATCTGGACGCCGCTTTCGAAAGTTTCGCCCGATTTGATCAACGCGACGTTGCGCTACGAGGACAAATATTATTCGAAACATCCCGGCGTGAATCCGTTCGCGCTCGTGCGCTGCGCGATAAATCTGGCGCGTTTTCGTCGGGCCACGGCCGGAGGATCGACAATCACCATGCAGCTCGTGCGGCTTCGGTTTCATCTTCACACCCGAAGCGTTTCCGGAAAGCTCGAGCAAATCGTGCGCGCTCTCGAACTCGAACGGCATTATTCGAAGGACGAAATTCTCGAAGCGTATCTCAATCTCGCGCCGTATGGCCGGAACATCGAAGGCATCGGGGCGGCGAGTTTGATTTACTTCGACAAACCGGCGGCGCAATTAAGCGGGCCGGAATCGGTCGCGCTAAGCGTGATTCCGCAGAGTCCCAGCCGGCGCGCCCTTTCTGCCGAGCGCGACAATCGTTCGGTCGATCAAGCGCAGTCGAGTTGGTACGATCGCACGCGCAACGATCCCCGCGACTTTTCCGGCCGTGAATTTCGCGCGCGAATGCAGCGCGACCGAAAACTTCTCGCTCCGCATTTTGTTCAACAAGTCCTGGAAACATCGCGCAGCCGGGACGGAATCGTTACGACGTTGGATTTCGAAAAACAACAAGCGATCGAGCGACGAATTGCCGATTACGTATCGTGGAATCGCAATCGCGGGATCGAAAACGCCGCCGCGCTTCTGGTCGACACCCGGACGATGGACGTGCTCGCCCAAATCGGGTCGGCCGATTTCGACAGGATCGACATCAACGGCCAAGTGGATGGAACGCGCTGTCCACGGTCGCCCGGTTCAACATTGAAACCGTTTGTCTACGCGCTTGCCCTCGACCAGGGACTGATTCATCCGTTGTCGATCCTGGCCGATGCCCCGCGGAGTTTCGGCGATTACAATCCGGAAAATTTCGATCGCGATTTTCTCGGACCGATCCGCGCGTGCGACGCGCTGGCGCGGAGCCGCAACGTTCCGGCGGTCGAACTGACATCGCATCTGGCGCATCCGACGCTCTACCAATTCTTGAAGAAATCGGGCGTGCGTCTGCCGAGGCCGGAATCGTTTTACGGACTCGCGCTCCCGCTCGGTGGTGGCGAAGTTTCAATGCAGGATTTGGTGCAACTCTACGCCGCGCTCGCAAATAACGGCGAGCTGCGACCTCTGCGTTTTATCAGGAACGAGCCGATTGGAGCGCCGAAAAAAATTCTCTCGCCGGAGGCTGCGTTCCTAACTTTGGAAATGCTCGGCAATGTTCCGCGGCCGGAAATGAATTGCGCCGACGGAAGCCGCAGCGCGCCGGTTTATTGGAAGACCGGAACCTCGCATGGATTTCGCGACGCGTGGTCGATCGCGGTCTTTGATCATTACGTTCTCGGCGTTTGGGTTGGAAATTTCGATGGTCGCGCAAATCCAGCGTTCATCGGCCGGACCGCAGCTGCGCCGCTGTTGTTTCAGATCATCGACTGTCTGCGAGCGAGTTGGCCGGAGGCAATCACTCCGCATCTTCCTCCGCCGGGGGCGAACCTGAAACGGGTCGAGTTCTGCGCGTTGTCCGGCGATTTGCCGAACGAGCATTGCAGCCAACATGTCGAAGGCTGGTTCATTCCCGGCGTGTCGCCGATCAAAAGCTGTGACGTACATCGCGAGGTGCTGGTTGATCGCGCAAGCGGTCTGCGAGTGCCAATCGATGACGGAACGCGCGAATTGCGGCGCGAAGTTTATGAATTTTGGCCGGGCGACATCCTCAAGGTTTTTGAGCAAGCCGGCGTCCCGCGAAAAACGCCGCCGCCATTTTTGCCGGAAACGGGTAGCGAGCTCGCCGGCCGAACTGGACGCAGTCCGCGAATCATTTCGCCGGCGAACAAGGAGATCGTGCTCGCGTCGGCAAAGACGGTGCCGCTGCGCGCTAAAGTCGATGGCGACGTCCAAAAAATTTATTGGTTTGCCGGAAAGAAATTTATCGGCCAGGCCGGTCCGAACGAATTTCTCGGTTGGGACGCGGACGCGGGTGATTACGAGATCACTGCGCTCGATGATCACGGCCGCGCGACTTCCTGCAGTGTAATCGTGCGTTGATTGCCCCGAACGCATTCGAGGCTACAGGTAAAATGTGTCTCGCCAATACACGCTGCATCGTCCGGCAAGATCCCGCGACCACGGGATCCACATCGATTACGCGGCCGAACTAAATGAACAGCAGCTGGCGGCGGTCACCGCGCCACCGGGACCGCAGTTGATCATTGCCGGCGCGGGTTCGGGGAAGACGCGCACGCTCACCTATCGCGTCGCCTACTTACTTGAGAACGGGATCGATCCGCGAAATATTTTGCTGCTCACGTTCACGAACAAGGCCGCGCGGCAAATGCTTGATCGCGTGGCGAACCTCTTGCCAATCGACGCCAGCGGAATTTGGGGCGGAACATTTCATTCGGTTGGAAACCGGATGCTGCGCCGCCACGGCAGCGCCATCGGTTACAACAGCGGTTTCACCATCATGGACCGCGAAGATCAAAAGGATTTGATCAATACTGTGGTGGTAAGCGCGGGTATCGATCCGAAAGAAATCCGGTTTCCGAAGGGCGACGTGCTCGCCGAAATTTTCAGCTTCGTCATCAACACTGAAACGCCGATGGAGGAATTGCTTGCCGAAAGATTTCCCTACTTCCTGCCGTTGCTGGAAAAAATCAAAGACGTCCAGACCCGCTACGAAAAGAAAAAGAAAGCGACGAATTCAATGGATTTCGACGATCTGCTGGAAAAAACCCTCACCATGCTTCAGCAGCACGAGGGCATCGCCGGGTTTTACCGGCGACAGTTTCAATTCATCCTGGTCGACGAGTATCAGGATACAAACAAGATCCAGGCCGATCTGATCGATCTGCTCGCGCAGGAGCAGCGCAATGTCATGGTCGTGGGCGATGACGCGCAATCGATCTATTCCTGGCGCGGCGCCAATTTCCAAAACATTCTTGAATTCCCGAAACGCTATCCGGATTCACAGGTGTTCAAAATCGAGATGAATTACCGAAGCGTGCCGGAAATCTTGAAAGTCGCTAACGCCGCCATCGCGGCCAACGTCGAGCAATTCAAAAAGAACCTGCGTCCAACCCGCGAATCGACCGCGCTGAAGCCGGGTATCGTCGCGCTGAATGATGGGAACGAGCAGGCCCAGTTTGTGGCCCAACGAATTCTCGAGCTGCGGGATGAAGACGTCGATTTAAACGAGATCGCGGTGCTGTACCGAGCGCATTATCACGCGCTCGAATTGCAGCTCGAGCTCTCGCGCCGTGGAATTCCCTATCAAATCACCAGCGGGATTCGCTTTTTCGAGCAAGCGCACATCAAGGACGTGATTTCGTTCCTGCGACTTGTGGCGAACCCGCGCGATGAGGTCGCGTTCAAGCGAATGGTGAAACTGCTGCCCGGCATCGGCAACCGCAGTGCCGACAATCTTTGGAGCGCCTGGGACAAATCGCTGAACGACGACGGTGAGATCGGGTCTTGGAACAAACGTTTGCTGCCAATGACCGTCAGCGCAAAATCAAAGAAGCATTGGACCCAGCTCGCGCACACCCTTGATGAAATCGCGCCCGGTGGTAAGCCGAATCCGCCGTCGGAAATGATCATGTCAGTGGTGGAAGCGATTTATGACGATTACGCGAAAGTTAATTTCACGAATTACGAATTGCGGAAGGAAGACCTGAATCAGCTTGCCGCGTTCGCCCGACAATTCAAAGACGTGAACGATTTTCTGTCGCAACTCGCGCTCATCAGCAACGTGGACGCCGAGGCCGCACCGAACCAAACCGCGGACCGCGAAGCGGTGAACCTATCGACGGTGCATCAAGCCAAAGGTCTCGAGTTTCACACCGTGTTCGTGATCTGGCTGACCGACGGAATGTTTCCGAGCAGCCGCTCGATGGACCAGCGGAAAGATTTGGAAGAGGAACGGCGGCTCTTTTACGTCGCCATCACCCGAGCAAAGGACGAACTCTATCTCACTTATCCGCACATCCGGTTGACCGGCGGTTACGGCGACGTTTTCCAGCGGCCATCCCGATTCTTGAAAGAAATCCCTAACCAGCTGGTTGAAGACTGGGACATCAAAAGAAGCTAACTAGAGCCACAGATGGACACAGATTTACACAGATAGGCATGCTTGAGTTTGATCCAAAAGACGAAGCTGAATTTCCACATAAGGAAATTACTGAAGCCATTATCGGAGCGGCCTTTGAGGTCCACAACCAGCTCGGCTACGGATTCCTAGAACGTGTTTATCAGCGGGCATTGCAAGTGGAATTGCTTCGACGTGAACTGAATGCCGAAATCGAAAAGCGCATCCAAGTCCAGTACAAAGGCACCGTTGTCGGCGACTACGATGCCGATTTGATTGTCGATGACTGCGTCGCTGTGGAAATAAAAATCTCCCCGCAATATGACAAGCGCGACGAAGCTCAGCTCCTCAACGAGCTGAAAGCAACCGGCCTGAAGGTCGGCGTATTGTTGAACTTCGGCCGAACCAAAGTCGAGTTTAGGCGTCTTGTCTTCTGAAATCCGTGTTTCATCTGTGTCAATCTGTGGCTGAATGAATTTGTCGCCGGAGAAGAAAATCGCGGGTGTTTTGGCGCCGTTGTTCGGGCTGCGTAGCGAAAACGATTTAGGAATCGGCGATGTGGCCGTGTTGCGCGAGTTCATCGATTGGGCGGCAGAGATCGGATTCAAACTGGTGCAGCTGTTGCCGATCAATGAGATGGGCGCGGACAACAGTCCCTACAATGCAATCAGCGCCATGGCCATCGAGCCAACGACGTTGTATCTCGCGCCGGGTTCTCCAGAAGACTTAAGCCGGGAAGATTTCGACGCGGCTGTGTCCCAGGTCGATCTTTCGAAGCTGCGCCGAAGCAAAGTGCGATATGGCGATGTGCGAAAGCTGAAACGCCGTTTGCTCGAGAGAGCATTGGCCAGTTTTCGCAGCCGCGGATCCGAGGACCGACAATCACGCTTTCGAAAGTTTTGCCAGCGTGAATCGTTTTGGCTGAACGATTACGCCTTCTTTCGCGCCCTGGTCGACGCGAACGGCGGTTACGAAGCGTGGGACCATTGGCCCAAGGACCAGCGCACTTTCGCATCGGCGCGGGCGTGGTTAGCGCAGCAAACGCCAGCGCAGCAAAGAGAACAGTCCGAACGCCAGGATTTCTTTCGTTACGTGCAATGGATCGCACACGACCAATGGTCGGCAATCAAGCGGTATGCCGAACAGAAAAACGTCGCGCTGATGGGCGACATTCCATTCGGCGTCAGCTACTATAGCGCCGATGTTTTCACCCGGCCGGATCAGTTTGACCTTGACTGGTGTGGCGGCGCGCCGCCGGAAACACATTTCAAGGATGATCGGTTTACTCAAAAATGGGGCCAGAATTGGGGCATCCCGCTTTATCGATGGCCGGCCATGCGCAATCGACATTTCGATTGGTGGCGCCAACGCGTTCGCGCGATCGCGCATTGTTTTCACCTTTTTCGAATCGATCACGTTCTCGGCTTCTATCGGATTTACGCGTTCCCGTGGCGCCCGCAGCAAAACCGGAAATTTCTCGAACTGGATTGGAATCAGATGATCGCGAAAACCGGCGGTCGCACGCCGCACTTTGAACCGCACGACGATTCCACGGCGGAAAATTGCCACGCCAACTGCCACGACGGCCAAGAATATCTGCGCGTCGTGCTAAGCGAGGCCGGGACCGGGCGAGTGATCGGTGAAGACCTCGGCACCGTTCCAGATTACGTGCGACCCAGTTTGCGCTCGCTAGGCGTCGCCGGTTTCAAAATTCCGCAATGGGAATTTTACCACGGCCGGGTGATACCCGGCTCGGAGTATGAGCGCTTGTCGGTGGCGACTTATGCGACCCACGACCATCCCCCCATCCGCGCGATGTGGGAAGAAGCGTTCAATGGCAGCGGGGACACCGCCGAGCAAGCGCGCTCCGATCTCGAGAAAATCGCGACCTTTGCCGAATTCAAGCGCGCCGGTCGGGAGCTCGATTTCGAGCGTGATTTTTATCCTGCGATCATGCAGGCGTTGTTCAAATCCGAATCATGGCTGGCGGTGGTGATGATTACCGACCTGCTCGCGCGAAAATATCGATTTAACGTCCCGGGAGTGAGCACAACCTCGAACTGGACGCGCCGGATGCAACGCAGCATTACGCAATTGCGCTCGAGCCCGAGAGAACGAAAGCGAATGCAGCTGATTCGCGAACTTCTTCAGAAAAGCGGACGGATTTAGGTAGGGGCGATTGACCTCAATCGCCCGCGGGCGGTTCGGTGAACCGCCCCTACCTCAGTAGAAAATCTGTGTTTCATCTGGGTAAATCTGTGGCAAGGAAGCTACATGAAGTCTCCGATTAAAGTCGCGGTCACCGGCGGGGCCGGCCAGATTGGTTACGCGCTGCTTTTTCGCATCGCTTCGGGCGAAATGTTCGGCCCGGACCAGCCGGTCGCGCTGCATCTTATCGAAATCCCGCCCGCGCTCGGCGCGCTTGAAGGCGTGGTAATGGAATTGCACGACTGCGCGTTTCCGCTTTTGCAAT
>CAZFZG010000022.1:0-19073 GCA_964523205.1 uncultured Chthoniobacteraceae bacterium
GCGCTGCTTTCGATCGCCACCTTCGCCGCATACTTGCGGAAATTGTCGGGTAATCGCGGCGAATACCAAATGGTGAGATTCGGTTCCGGCGCAGGATCGAGATTGTGCAGCGTGTGGAGAAATCGAAAACTGTTTTTCGTCACCAGCGGCCGTCCGTCGTCGCCCATGCCGGCGATCGATTCCGTGACCCAGGTCGGATCGCCGGCGAAAAGGTCGTCGTATTCCGGCGTGCGCAGAAAACGCACGATGCGAAGTTTGATGACGAACTGGTCGATGAGTTCCTGCGCCTCGGATTCGGTCAGCGTGCCTTCCTTGAGATCGCGCTCGAAGTAGATGTCGAGGAATGTCGACGTGCGGCCTAGCGACATCGCTGCGCCATTTTGCTCTTTAACCGCGGCGAGATAAGCGAAGTAAAGCCATTGCACCGCTTCCTTGGCGCTTTTTGCCGGACCGGAAATGTCGAAGCCGTAATTCTTCGCCATTTCCTGCAGCTCGCCGAGCGCGCGGATCTGCTCGCTCAGCTCTTCGCGGTCGCGAATGATCGATTCGGTCGACATCTCCTTATCGAGTGCCGCTTTTTCTTTTTCCTTCTCCTTAACCAGGCGAGCAATGCCATAGAGCGCGACCCGCCGATAATCGCCGATGATTCGACCGCGGCCGTAAGCGTCCGGCAAACCAGTCAGGATATGCGAGCTCCGGCAGGCCCGAATGTCCGCCGTGTAAGCGTCGAACACTCCGTCGTTATGCGTCTTGCGATATTTCGTGAACGCTTCGACGACTGCGGGAGGCGCTTCGTAGCCGTAAGTCTTGAGCGAAGTGAGCACCATGCGGAATCCTCCGTTCGGCATGATCGCGCGCTTAAGCGGTGCGTCCGTTTGCAGCCCGACGATAACTTCGTTCTCCTTGTCGATGTAACCAGGCGCGTGCGCGGTGATCGAGCTCGGGATCAACGAGACATCGAGCACGCTTTTCTTACGCTCTTCGACAAACAGATCCGTCAGTTTTTTCCAGACCGCTTTTGTTTTGCCAGTCGCCGGGGCGAGGAACGACTCGTCGCCGTCGTATGGTGTGTAGTTGTTTTGCAAAAACCAACGCACGTTGATGTCGCGCTGCCACAAACCCGGTTTGAATCCGCGCCACGCTCCTTTCGTGTCGGGCAGCGGCGACTCAATCTTCTTCGGTTTCGATGTCTTTTCCGGCTTCGTCAGGACCTCGGTTGCCATTCTGTTCGCGCGATGCGCCCTCGGGTTGGGGTTCAGCAAAGGGTCAGATTTTGCGCCAGACCTGCTTCGCTTGTTTCCTTGTACTTCGCGCTCATGTCCCTGCCGGTATCGGCGAGCGTTTTGATCGTCGTATCAAGATCGACACGGTGGCGTGATTCGATCTCGTTGGTCGCAATCATGCATGCCGTCCACGCTTTGACTGCGCCGAATGCGCAACGCTCAATGCACGGAACTTGGACGTAACCGGCGACCGGATCACACGTCATTCCCAAGTGATGTTCCAGCGCGGACTCGGCCGCGTTCTCGATCACTTGTGGCGAACTGTCGAGGACTTGAGCGAACATCGCCGCCGCCATCGCTGAAGCGACGCCGATTTCGGATTGGCAACCGCCTTCCGCGGCAGCAAGCGTCGCATTGTGTTTGCACAAATAACCAACCGCGAGTCCCGCGAGTAATCCTTCACGGATTTTTTCCAACGGGACCTGCTTCTTGCCATTCACCAATCCGTAGACCACCGCAGGCATCACGCCGGCAGAACCGCCGGTCGGCGCGGTAATGACCAAGTGGCCGCGCGCATTTTCTTCCGATGCTGCGAGCGCGCAGGCGGAAAGCAACGCAATCGCCTTGTCAGCTTCATATTTGTCATCCTGCGCTCGTTGCCACACTGTCGCGGCTTTTGACTGGAGTTTGATCGGTCCGGGAAGCACACCTTCTTTAACTGAGAGTCCAGATTTCACCGTGGCCAGCATCGCGTTCGCGATCTTGTCCAGGAACGCATTGACCTGTTCCTCGGTTTTTCCGGAGACGGAAATTTCGTTCGCCATGATCACTTGCGCGATGGAGAGATTGTTTTTCTCCGCATGCTGACGCAGCTCTTTCATCGTGGCGTAAGGATATTTTGGCGCACCTTTTTTCGGAGGCGTGTAGCCCTTCCACTCAATGAATCCGCCGCCGACCGAATAGTATTCCTGCTCAAAGATGGCCTTGTCGCCGCCCATCAGTTTGCAGGTCATCGTGTTCGCGTGCGGGAAATTCCCCTTCGTCGCATCGTAAACGACGTCAGCCAACGAAAGGTTGTAGGTCTTATCGCCTAGCTTCAGCGGATAGGTCTGGTCCGGCTTCTCTTTCATTTCATCGAGAAAGAGTGGGTCGACAGTGGCCGGCTCTTTGCCTAATAAACCAGCCAAGCACGCTCGCTCAGTGCCGTGACCTTTGCCGGTCGCGCTCAAACTTCCGAAGAGATGCACTTTCAATCCGGTCGCCTTGGAAAGCTGATCGGCCGGTAACTTGGTGCACCGCTGGTAGAAATCGTAAGTGATCCGCATCGGTCCGATCGTGTGGGAACTCGATGGGCCCGGGCCGACTTTATAAAATTCGTCAGCGACAATCATTACCGGTCCTTTGGATTGCTTTTCCACATTCAACGCCGGCGAATGTTTTGTCGGCGTTGTGGCCTTACCGGCTTCCTTTGTCGTAGCTTCTTTCGCAGCTTGCGCGGCGCGCGCTTCAGTTGTCCAAACTCTACCGGTCATCACCGCAGCCGCGCCGATGACGGCGTTGCGGATAATAAATTTCCGACGGTCGATGTTTGAACTTAGCGGTTCTAATTCCGGCAACTCCGGAAACACGTTGTTGTTGTTTTCTGATTTTTTCATAGGAGGTGTGCTTTGGTTTTGAGTTTGTGAAATTCCTAATTCATTGATCCTTCGCTCTGGATTCCATCGATGAACCCTTGCGCGCCTTTCGCGCCGATGTTGGCCGCGTTCGCCTCGTCGGTGTCGATGTGCATGGCGAGTTTGAAATTTGGATCGACCCGCACCAGCACATCGCCGAAGACGAGCTCGCGATCGCCGGTAACGCGGACGCGCACGAACGATTTGTCGCGCACGCCGTAATGCAGGGCGTCTTCAGGTGACATGTGCACGTGGCGCAACGCACAGATCACTCCCTTTTCGATCTGAACGTTGCCGGTCGGGCTTTCCAACGTGCAACCGGGCGTGTCCGCAATGTCACCGCTTTCGCGGATCGGCGGGTGAATGCCGAGCTTGAATTGTTCGGTCATCGCGATCTCAACCTGCGTGTATTTGCGCGCCGGTCCGAGAATGCGAACGCGCTCGATCTTCCCTTTCGGTCCGACGATCGACAGTTGTTCTTTGCAAGCGAACTGGCCCGGCTGCGAAAGATCGGCGTGCTTGGTGAGCTGATGTCCTTTACCGAACAACGCTTCGACGTGGTCTTGGGTGAGATGAATGTGGTGGGCGGAAACCTCGACCAGAAACGACTGCTGCTTCTGGGCGTCGAGCACCTTCGTGATGTAAGAACGGCTCAACGTGCGCAACGCTTCGCGCGCCATCATTCGTTCCTCGTCCGTCGGAACGACAAGAACCGCGACTTTCGAATCGTCAGTCGAAATCAGCTGTAATTCGTCACCCTTCGCACCGCTGTTGCGTTTGTCATCGACCGCGATGCCCATGCAATCCAATCCCTGTACCGCCAACGCGCGCACAACCGCGCTGCCTTGGCCGATGCCGCCGGTGAAAATCACCGCATCGAGTCCGCCAAGCGATGCGACATAAGCGCCGATATATTTGCGAACGCGATAGCAAAATGCTTTGAGTGCCAGCAAAGCCCGGCGATTGCCTTGATCGGCAGCAGTGAGCACCTCGCGCATGTCGCTTGAAACACCGGAGAGACCGATCAAGCCGCTCTTCTTGTTCAGCATTTCATCGATCTGCGCGCTGGTTAGGCCATCGCGCTCAAGAAAACCGATCACGCCAGGATCGACATCTCCGCTCCGCGTTCCCATGATCAAGCCTTCCAGCGGCGTGAATCCCATCGATGTGTCGATCGAACGGCCGTGATCGACCGCGCAAAGCGACGAACCATTGCCAAGGTGGCAGCTTACTAATCGCAACTCGTTGGGCCGTTTTTTGAGAAATTGCGCAGCGCGCAAGGCGACGTAGTTATGCGAGTTGCCGTGGAATCCGTAACGACGGACCGCCTTCTTTTCGTAGATCTCGTAGGGAATTCCGTAGAGAAACGAATAGGCCGGAAGGGTGTGATGAAACGCGGTGTCGAAAATCGCGACGTGCGGCACCGATGGATAAAGTCGGCGCATCTCTTTGATGCCCGCGAGCATTACCGGATTGTGCAACGGCGCGAGCGGATTGAGTTTTTCCATCTCGGCCAGGATTTCATCTGTGATCAGAGTGCCTTCAGTGAATTTCTCCCCGCCATGCACGAACCGGTGCGCCACCACGCTGACTTCCCCCGCGCCGCCGATCACTCCGGTTTCTTTCGAGGTGAGCTCGGCAGTCATCGCTTTGAAAGCGGCTGCGAAATCGCCCTTTGGCAGATCTTTCTTCACCTCGCCTTTCGGTCCGCGATGTTTCAGCCGTGTCTGGTCGAGGCCGATCCGCTCGATCGCGCCGTTGGCATTTCGCGACTCCTCGTTCGTGTCGAAGAAACTGTATTTGAGCGACGACGATCCGCAGTTGATCACCAGGATTTTTTCCGGCCGCTCGCCTTTGAGTTTTAATCCGTAAGGATCGTCACCTTCACGAAATGCCGTGGCCGCTTTGGCCGGATCGGCCATCAACATTTTCATCCTCTCGGCGATCGTTCGAGAAATTGTCTGCACCGCGCCGGGTTCGGCCACGATAAGCGATTGAAAGAGCGAAACTGGGATCAGCATCACTTCGCACGGCGATTTGGCGACAAAATCCGCGAGCAGCGGCTGGCCGCTCATCAACGACAGCTCGCCGAAGGTTTCGCCGGCTCCTAGCTCTCCGAGCGTTTGGCCATTTGTTCCGGCAACAATTTCGCCGCTCAACACCACGCCGAAGTGGGTCGCTTCTCCGCCGCGATGCATGATCGCTTCCTTGGCTTCGAACGATCGGACACGCGAACCCTCCACGAGTTCTTTGAGGCGGTCAGCGCTGAAATTCTTGAACAAACCGACTCGTTCTTTGATAAAGCCCAGGGTGTCCATTGAGATTCAGGAGACGGCCTCAATCTGCCGGTTCACCCACTCGGCGAACATTGGACTTTGGGCTTATCTATTCGAGAGCGCCTCTCGAATTAGGCGCTGCGCCACTCGCCCACTCAGTCACCAGCCGATAACCGACAGCAAGAAGTGTTGGGCCGAGAAATACACCGATGAAGCCGAACGTGATCGCGCCGCCGAGAACGCCGAACAAAATCAAAATGAATGGCATATCGCTGCCCTGACTGATGAGCCAGGGTTTGACGACGTTGTCCACGCTGCTGACACCGATTCCCCAGATCAAGATGAACACCGCCCAGCCGGTCGACCCTTCATGAAACAACCACAACATCGCCGGAATCCAGATCAATGGCGGACCGACCGGGACAACCGACAGAAAAAATGTGAGCAGCGCCAGCATGCCGGCACCGGGCACGCCGGCGATGAGAAAACCGACCCCGGCCATCACTGCTTGCACCAGCGCGGTACCCAGAATCCCATAAACAACTCCGCGCACAGTAGCGCCGGCCAAAACGAGAAGCCGTTGACCGCGCTCGCCGGCGACGCGTTCGATCATTGCGCTCAAGTGTTTCGCGATCGATTCGCCGTCGCGGAAAAAGAACAGCGCAATCAAGATACTCAATGCGAGCGCGACCAAACCGCTGATTAGCACCTTGCCAATCACCAGCAGAAGCGCGCTCATCGGCTCGATCAATCGTCTGCTCTCCTCGATCAGTTTTGCCCGGTCAGTGGCGAGCACTTGCCAATGTTCGACTGCCCGATGTCCAAAGATCGGAATTTTCGCGAGCCAATCCGGCGGCGCCGGCAAACCTGTATCGACCCATCCTTTCACTGCAACTGTAAGATCGCGAACATCGTCGCTGACGGCAGCGGCGATCAGAACAAACGGAAGAAATACGACCAAAATCATCGCCAGCGTCATAAGCAACGCGGCCAAGGTGCGATGTCCACGCACGAGCCAAACCAATCGTTTGTAAAGCGGCCAGGTCGAAAAGCACAACACCGCCGCCCAAAGCAACGCCGAAATAAACGGACGCAAGACCAGCAAACATCCAACCAGCAGCGCCAGCAAGAGCACGCCGCTAATGATTCGTTCCAGCTTCCTCTGCTCAATCATGAGCGATTGGACGAATGAAAATTCTCAATCACGTCAGCTATCATCGCGAAACGATTCACTCCGCCCAATTTGGCGTCCACTCCTTCCCTGCGCAGTCGATCGCGCACGGAAGAACGCGGCTCAACCGCTTGGAATCGGATCTTTCTGGCCTCCAGCTCATCGGCGAGACCGCCGAGCGCTTGCGCGCTTTGCATGTCCACTCGCGGAGCGGCCGAAAGATCGAGCACCACTAATTGTGGGTGAGGAGTTGCTGAAGCGATTCCCGAGAGAATCGACTCGCAGACGTGGTCCACGTTGAAATAAACGAGGCCGGATTCCGGCCTAAAAATCAGCACACCTGAAATCAACTCGTTGTCCGGATGTCGTTCGCGGTCGGAAAAGCGCCGACTGCCCGGAATGCGCCCAAGCAGCGCTACGTGCGGGCGGGAAGCCGCCCGAAGGAGTTGCACGAGCGAAATGAAGGCACCGATCATGACGCCACGCAGCAACCCAAAAGTCAGCACGCCGACAAAGGCTGTGATCGCAACCACGAACTCGGCCCGATCATTGCGCCAAAGTCGTTTCAAGGTTGCGAGCTTAAGCAAACCGGCGACCGCCACCAATACGACGGCGGCGAGCACCGGCTGCGGGAGAGTGCTCAACAAATGAGAGAAAAAAAGCACGACCACCAAGATGAACACGCCGGCCACCAACGTGGAGAGCGGTGTCCGCGCGCCGCCACCTTCATTGACCAACGATTGCGAGGTTCCTCCACTGATGGGAAAACCGCGGCCAAGACCTGCGACCAGGTTCGATGCAGCCAGGGCGAGAAATTCCTGATTGGCATCGAATCGTCCGCCGTGTTTGGCAGTGAACATCCGGCCGATGGCTGCCGTTTCCACAACGCCGAGAAGAAAGCACGCGAACGCGAGTGGCAGCAGCTCGTTCAGATCGTGCCAATAGACGGCGGGAAATCCAATGGAAGGCAATCCCTGTGGCACGTCGCCAAGAAGCTTCACCCCGCGCGCCTCCAACGAGAAAATAGAAGCGGCAACGATCCCGCCGATTACGACAAGGAGCGCGACGGGCTTGTTCTTGAGAAAGATTTTGCCAAGAATCAAAATCGCGAGCGCGATTCCGCCAGTGAGAAGCGCTGCCGGGTGAGTTTCCGGGAGATGCTTCAGGAAAAATCCGCTGTTTTCCCAAAAACTGCCGTGTGCGCCGTGAACGCCGAACAGTTTCGGCAGCTGCGTGCTTGCCAGAAAAAGACCGACGCCACACTTGAAGCCTGTCATCACGCTCTCCGAAATGAAGTTCACGACACTGCCTGCTCTGACCAGCCAAGCGATGAGTGCGATCAGCCCGACCAGAAAAGCCGTGCCCGCGGCGAGCGCACCGAAGCGAGAGGTGTCGCCTCCGGATAATTCGCCTAACGACGATCCGATTAACAGCGAGATCGCAGAGGTCACGGAAATCGCGGTATGGCGCGAGCTGCAAAAAATCCAAAAGACAAGTCCGCCAAATAAACATGCATAAAGTCCCGCTTCAGATGGGAGATTGGCCAGTGATGCGTCACCGAGTGCGGCCGGGAGCAGATAGGCCGCGAGTGTGATGCCTGCGGCAATGTCGAAGCGCAACCAGCTGCTCTGGTATTGCGGCAGCCAGGAAGCGACTGGAAATATCGTTTTCCACCAATCGCGGGAGCTCGCCGTCATCGATGTCGATCTTCCATTCGATCAAACTGTTTGCGATGGCGCACCTTGTATTGAATCGCCCATGCGCGCGCTGCTTCGAGCGGATGCTGATTCTTCTGGCGCTCGATCCACGCTTTCAGTCCCTCCTCATCGATTGGAAGATCGGCAACCCGCGGCCGTCCGAACAATTTTCCGAAGATTGCCATCACTTCGCGAATCGACGGAAACACGATCTCGTCCAGCACTTCCGGCTTCCCCTGACAGACGTAGGCGTTGAAGTCGGCCCAGCATCCATCCGGCCGAAGAACGAACATGCGAGTCTTGGGTATGTCGGCGGTCGGAGAAACGCCTGTTTGGGTGACGAGGTAAGGTCCGTCGCTACCTTCGGAGCCCAGGTTCAACACCTGCGAATCCCGGTAATCGTTGGTGATGGCGCGCATCGGGGGTCAGGGCGCCGTACCCCTTATATATATAGGACAGACGGGGGGCTGGGCGGTGGCAGGGCGAAGATTTTGGGGCATGGATTGTTCAATGGGACGCCGGAGCGACAACTTCCGCCGGTTCCAAGCCGACGGATGACGGCTGTGTGGCCGGATGTGTTTTCTTTCCGCCGGCGAACCTTTCGACCAGATAGAACAAGACCGGGATCAGGAAGATGGCGATGAAACTCGCAGTTAGCATTCCGCCGATGACCAGGAAACCCATCACCTGGCGCGAGAGCGCGCCGGCGCCGCTCGCAGTAGCAAGCGGGACGCATCCCAGAATGAACGCAAAACTCGTCATCAAGATCGGTCGCAAGCGAAGCTTCGCGCCTTCGAGGGCCGCTTCGACCAAGCCAAGACCTTGTTCGTGTTTCATCTTGGCGAACTCGACAATGAGGATCGCGTTCTTGGCCGCGAGACCGATCAGCATTACCAACCCAATCTGCGCGTAAATGTTGTTCTCAAAATGACCGACCATTAGTCCGAGGAACGCTCCCATCACCGCGACCGGCACGGTCAGCAGCACACTGAAAGGCAACGTCCAGCTTTCATATTGCGCCGCCAGGATCAGGAAAACGAAGAGCAACGACATCGCGAAGATAACGCTCGCCGAGACGCCTTCCTGTGCCCGTTTCTCCTGATAGCTCATGCCCATGTAAGCGAATCCCATTTCGTTGGGCATGGTCTGCGCAAAAACTTCTTCCATCGCCTTCATCGCCTGGCCCGAGCTGTAACCGGCGGCCGGCGTCGCGTTGATTTGCGCGGAGCGATAAAGATTGTAACGCATCGTGAATTCGGGACCGCTGATCGGTTTGGAATTGATCACCGCGCTCAACGGAACCATCGCGCCGTCTTTATTTTTGACGAAGAACTGCCCGACCTGTTCGGCATTCGTGCGATAGTCGCCCTCGGCCTGAACGAAAACCTGCCACTGGCGTCCGAAACGATTGAAGTAATTGACGAAATAACTGCCCATGAACGTCTGGAGCGTCTGATAGACCGCGCCCAGGTCCATGTTCTGCTTCAACACTTTGTCCCGGTCCACATTCATGAAAACTTGCGGCACCGCCGGCGAAAACATTGGCGTGACGCCGGCGAGTTCTTTTCGTTCGCGAGCGGCGGTAGCGAATTTCATCACTTGTTGAGCAAGGAACGCGACATCCTTGCCGGCCCGGTCCTGGAGCATGAAAGTCACGCCGCCGCTGGTGCCGATGCCGGGAATGGCCGGCGGCGAGAAGGCGAAGGCACGCGCGGCGGCGATTTTGGAGAAAGCTCCGTTTACGTGTTTGAGAATGGCGGTGTATTGCTCGTCCGGCGCGGTGCGATGTTTCCATTCCTTCAGCGAAATGAAAAAGATGCCGCTGTACGTCGTGTTGACACCGCTGAGAAAGTTCAGACCGGTGACGGTCGAGTAATATTCAACGCCCGGCGTTTCGCTCAGGATCTTCTCGCACTGGCGCATCACTTCATCGGTACGTTGGAGGGAAGCGGAATCCGGCAGAATCACTTGGGCGAAAAAATAACCCTGGTCTTCTTCCGGCAGGAAACTTCCGGGAATTCTTTTTCCGAGCATGCCGGTGAGAACTACCACGCCGGCGAGAATAATGAGCGCGATTAGCGATTTGCGAATGAGCAAATGGCAGGTGGTGGTGAACTTGTTGGTCGCCACGCCGAAGACGCGGTTGAACCAATCAAAAAATCTTTGCAGCAGACCGCGGCCTTTTTTCTTCGGTTTGAGAAGCTTGCTCGAGAGCGCAGGAGAAAGGGTGAGCGCATTGAACGCGGAGATGAGCATCGAGACCGCAATCGTGACCGCGAACTGCTGATACAGCCGGCCGGTGATTCCCGGAATGAACGCGGTCGGCACGAATACGGCGGCCAGCACCAGCGCGATCGCGATGACCGGGCCGCTCACTTCCTCCATCGCTTTCAAAGTCGCCTCTTTTGGCGAGAGCCCGTGTTCAATGTGATGCTCGACTGCTTCGACAACGACAATCGCGTCATCGACCACGAGACCGATCGCAAGAACGAGACCGAAGAGCGAAAGCGTATTCACCGTGAAGCCGAACATCGGGAAAAGAGCGAACGTGCTGATTAGCGAAACCGGCACCGCGAGCAACGGAATCAGCGTCGCGCGCCAGCCTTGCAAGAAGATGAAGACGACGACGATGACCAGAACCAGCGCCTCCATCAGCGTGTGCTGGATTTCCACCATACCCTCGGTCACGGCAAGAGTGGTATCGAGGCAGACAACGTAATCGAGATCGGCCGGAAATTTCTGGGACAGCTCTTTGATTCTCTTTTTCGCGCCGTCGGCCGCCGCGATCGCGTTCGATCCGGGTAGTTGATAAAGCGCGATCAACGCTGCGGGTTTGCCGTTGAGCCGGCCAGACAGCGCGTAGTTTTGCGCGCCGAGCTCGATGCGACCGACGTCTTTCAGCCGCAGCATCGAACCGTCGGGGTTAGAGCGCACGACGATCTCGCCGAATTCCTGCTCGCTTTGCAAACGGCCTTGCGCGCGGACCGCGTAGGTGAATTCCTGCCCTTTTGGAACGGGTTCGCCGCCGATCGTCCCGGCGGGGTTCACTGTGTTCTGGCTGTTCACAGCGGAAATAATTTCCGGAATCGTCAGGCCGAGCTTCGCCAGTTGATCTGGCTTCACCCAAATTCGCATGGCGTATTCGCCCGCGCCGAAGACTGACACGCTGGCAATGCCTTTCACGCGGGTGAACTCGTCGTTCAAATTGATGTTCGCGTAGTTCGCGAGAAAGACGTTGTCGTAAGTGCCCTTCGGCGAGTAGAGGGCGAACATGATCAACGGCGAAGATGTCGACTTTTGCACGGTGACACCGAACTTGTTTACGTCCTGTGGAAGCGCCGAGCTCGCCTGATTGGACCGCATCTGCGAAAGGATCTGGTCGGTGTTCACATCGGTCCCGACTTCGAAGTTCACCGTGAGCTTGAGCGTGCCGTCGTTCCCGTTGACCGACTGCATGTAATTCATGTTATCGACGCCGCTCATCTCCTGCTCGATCGGTGTGGCGACCGATTGCTCGACCGTCAGAGCGTCAGCTCCGGTGTAAGTCGTCTTGACCTGGATTTCCGGAGGCACAATGTCGGGGAACTGTGCGACCGGGAGACGAAGATAGGTGACGATGCCGATAATCGTCATCACGATCGAGATGACGATCGCGACAATTGGACGATTAACGAAAAACTTGGCCACGGTGATCTAATTAGTGTGAACGAGACGCGGTCTGCGTTTTAGTTTCTTCCTGCTTGCTTGGCTCGTTCTCGCTCGTTTTTTCGGCGGGAGGCGTCCACGGTTTGGCGGCGACTGCCGCGCCGGACTTTATCTTTTGTAAACCTTCGACCACGACTTTCTCACCCGGTTTCAATCCCGACGTGATGACCCAATCGCTGCCAGTCCGAGCGCCGACTTTGACCGGACGAATCTCCGCTTTGCCTTCGGCGCCGATGATTCCGAGCTGGTATGAGCCTTGCACCTCGGATACGGCACGCTGTGGAACAACGACCGCATCTTTCAAGGTGTCAGTCACAACTCTCGCGCGCGCGAAAAATCCCGGCCGCAGCACGCTGCCCGGATTCTTCAGGAGCGCGGTCACCAAAATCGTCCCGGTCGATTGCTTCACCTGAAGATCGACAGATTGAAGCTTCGCCTTGTAGGGAAACACCGACCCGTCAGCTAAAATCAGCTCGATCGATTCGGGTCGCTCTTCGAGAGGTTTGTTAAACGTTTCTCGAACGCGCTTGCTGGCCGCGAGATAATCAGATTCGCTGATCGGAAAGGAAATCTTCACGGGATCCAGCGTCGAAATGTAGGTAAGCGTCACGTTATTTCCTGTGCCTACCAAGTCGCCGACCTGCGCCTTGGCAATTCCGACGATCCCATCGACCGGTGCCACAACTTGGCAAAAACCGAGATTCAATTCGGCCTGCTTCAGATTGGCCTCGGCAGCTCTCACCTTTGCCTGGTTCGCTTGATTGAGTTGCACTTTATTGGTGTGCTCCTGCTCGGAAATCACATGCTGCGCGAAGAGCTTGTCGCTTCGTTCCTGCTCTGCTGCGGCAGCTTTGGCGACGGCTCTAGCCTGCTCCAGCTGCCCTTTCGCCTCCAGAAGCGCCGCTTGAGTCTGCGCCGGATCGATTTCAAAGAGAAGATCGCCCTTTTTCACCAGCGCACCTTCTTGATAATCGCGTTTGACCAGGTAACCGGTCACGCGGGCGCGAATCTCCGCGTTCTCCGACCCGTCGATTGTCCCGATCCATTCGCGATAGACTGGAACGTCGCGCGTCGCCGCTTCCATCACCAGCACTTCCGGCGGCGCGGCGCTGACCGTTTCCTCTTTGCCGCAACCGGACCATCCCATCACAACGATAGCCGCGATGAACGCGCACCCGGCGAATGAAAGAAATCGCGGACTCATAGACTCACCGGTTGGGTCAGGCGAAATTCAAGGCGCGTTCCTGGTGGAAAAGTGTCTTCACCGAAGCTGAAGCTGCCTCGTCTTGAGCGGGTCGTGTGCGCACCCTGCGGTTGCACCGAATTTGTCTTAATCCGAACATTCTTTCCGTTAACCGACACCTCGGTCAAAACTAATGTCAGCGGCGAAGACGAAGTAGTAGAACGCGAACCACGCGAAGCTTGAATTAATCCAGTGATGTGTGCTCCCGCCGGAAACGCGCCGGCGCCCTGATCGAGCGTGGCCATAAAGTGGCGGCCTGGTGTGGCGTGCGTCGAAATTGCAGCATTGGTCCGGACAACCATTGTCGTGCCGGCCGGAATTGTGGCCGCGAAGCAAAACGACGCGGTTATCAGCCAAAGGCACACCAACGAAAAAACTGTTTGCTTGTTCATGTCGATTACCTCTTCGTCTGATTGTCTGACATTTCTCGCCTGATGATTTTGGACCCGCACTTAGTCTGCGGAAAGAGGTCTGGCCGGAATATTGGACTTTAGGCTTATGTGGTGACGACGCCGATTAGGGCATGATTGCAACCTCGCCTGAAACTTGCTCGCTTAAAAAGACACCACATGCCTCTTCAAGTTGAATACAAGCCTAACGACGTTTGCGAGCTGCATATCAGCGGGATCTTGAAACAATCCGAGTTTGCTGCGACCCAAAAAGATCTCGCGAGCAAGATCGACAGCGGATCGAAACCGCGCGTGCTCGCGATTGTCGAAAACTTTGACGGCTGGGAACGCGGCGCCGATTGGAACGATCTCGACTTTTTGGTCAGCCATGGCGGCGAAATCGTGCGGATCGCGGTCGTGGCCGATCCGAAATGGGAAACGCAGGCGCTTGCTTTTGCCGGCGCGGGAGTGCGCAAAGCGCCGGTCAAATTTTTCCCGACCACGGAAATGGCGGAAGCGCGGACCTGGATCAACGCGTAGGCGGGCTATTATTTCTTCATCAGCTTCTGTCTCGCGGCGCCGAGCTCCTTCAATTTTTTCTCGTCCACTTTCGGATATTCTAATTTCAGGTCGGCGAGCGCCTCGATCACGGCGGCCGCGACCACGACGCGGGTAAACCATTTGTTATCGGCCGGCACGACATACCACGGCGAATCTTTGGTGGCCGTTTCCCGAATCAAATCTTCGTAGGCTTCCATGTAGTCATCCCAGTAATCGCGCTCGGCTGCGTCGTTGGCGGAAAACTTCCAATTCTTCGCGGCGTTGTCGATCCGCTCGAGAAAGCGGCGCTTTTGTTCCTTCTTCGATACGTGAAGAAAGAATTTTCGGATAACGACTCCGTTTCGGCTGAGATATTGTTCGACGTTGCGAATATCCTCGAAACGTTCCTCCCAAATGTTCTTCCCGACGAGTTTTGGAGGCAGCTTTTGTTTCTCGAGAAACTCCGGATGCACGCGAACAGCCAGGACTTCTTCATAGTAGCTGCGATTGAAGATCCCGATGTTGCCGCGATTGGGCAGACATTTCAGACAGCGCCAGAGATAATCGTGCTCCAGATCGTCAGAAGTTGGCGATTTGAACGAAAACACCTGGCAGCCCTGCGGATTTATGCCGGACATGACGTGCTTGATCGCGCCGTCTTTGCCGGCGGCATCCATCGCCTGGAAAATCAGCAACACGGCCCACCTGTCCTGCGCGTAAAGCTTGTCCTGCAATTCAGCCAACACGGTCACACCCATTGCCAGCGCTTCCTTGGCCCTCGGCTTGTCCGCCTCCTTGCTCAATCCGAGGGTGTCATTCGGATCAAAATCTTTGAGTCGAAAATCCTTGCCCTTGGTGATACGGAATGGTTCGGAAAATTCGCGGGCCCGTTTAATTAACTTTTTTGTTTTCATAGGTTGATTTTGTGATTCGTCTTAAAATTCATGGGTGACGGCGAAGACGAAAGTCGCCTGATGCGAACCGGGACTGAGCCAGTAAGCGGTCAACTCAATATCTTTCTTTTGGATTTTGTAGCCGATTAACGGGCCGCGTCTGACATCGAATTCTTCTCCGAGCACTTTTGTCCGGTCGATCGCCAGTCCTACCCAAAAGCAATCGACCGGATAATACCTAAGCTCCGACCAACTATAGAAAAAATTTCCGGAATGGACGGCCGCATCTACGAAATATTCGCCCTGAGTTGCGAAGTAAAAATTTTGATACTCGACCTCTATTGAGTAACCAGGCGCCACACCAGTAATATCGCCAAAAACTCCGCCGACCATCGGGGTAAACTTGAAGGTCAAATCGCCATCGAGGGCTGGTGTGGATTCGAATTTCAACTCTTCTTCGAGTTTGAAATTGTACCCGAGCCAAACCGAACCGGTTTTTAGCGATTCATAATTATAACGCGTTTCCAAATGTAGCCAGCCATGGTCGACACTGAAATTTGGATTCGCGTAATCGCGCGCATGCTGCTCGAGATAAGTTAAAACTTCCAACGAATACTTCCATTCGCCGGCGTCAGTTTCCTCGGATTCGTCTGAATTGGTTCTCGAGGTGGTGCCGGACGGTTGGAAAACCGTGAGCCCGAGAAAAATTGCGAGAGCAACAGACGACCGAATCATGTCATCCTCCAAGCAGAATTGCGACACCGACAAGCGCGAGACCGATCGTCACCATGATCAATCCGGCCACGAAGCGATTGCTGTGCGCGTATTTCGCCCACTCTTGCCCGACAAAAAACAGGAGCGCGATCAGAAGAAAATTCGAAACCCGAAGCGCCAACTGCGGTCCCGAAAAAATCAGAAACGGCAGTACCGCGGGCAGACACGAAACGAACACGAGCCAAAAACAGGCGAGCGCGCCGTAGAGATCGTCTTTGGTCAGTCTTTTCTTGTCGATCTTGACCTGCGCAATGTGCTTGAGGATCGAGCGGCTCATTGCCTCCGCTGCGTCCGGTTCAATCAGCTCCTGAAGTTCCGGTTCAATTTCGTTTTGGATGAGCTCGAGCGTTTCCGGCGCATCCGGCGCGCGTTGAACTGCTTCAAGTAATCGCACCTTTCCCGCTCGAACCGTGACGCAGTCCATGATGTACATGACGGCATCGATGATCCCCCAGGCCACATTGCACCCGATCGCCGCGAACAGCAGTTGCCGCACTCCCTCTGGACCTTCAGCGACACTTAATCCAGCGGTCAGAGTAACTGTGAGCACCATGATCAGGCCGAACAGGATTTCACCGAGACGACTGGCCGGATCGAGATATCGCGGAACGAATCGCTGGAAGCGCGGGAAAGTTGTAGAGCAGGCAGACGATTGTAGACCTAGGACATCACGCTTCGTCGGCAAATCGTGTGGAACAACATCGCGCATTCGTCGTGGGGCCAAAGCGGCAAGACCGACATTCACCGCCACTGGCCGGACTGAATATGGGACTTTCGGCTTACGCGCGCGGGCGTTCGCCTAATTGCGGGAGAATGCAGCCTCTACGCCGGCCAGAAATTCCTCGTCGTCCACCGGCTTGATAAAAAATGCAGCGGCTCCGCGTTCCATCGCCTCGGCCCGAACGCCTGGGTCGTCGTTGCTGGTCAGAACAACGACGCGACTGGCCGGCGAAATGGTGCGCAATCTCTTCTGCACCTCCAAGCCGTTCATACCGGGCATCAGGATGTCCAGCACCACGACCTTCGGCTGGCAGGTTTCGGCGTGCCGGAGAAATTCGGCCGGATCGGTAAACGAGTCCACTTTCCAGCCAGCGGACGACAAGAGGCGACTCGTCGCCTTGACCACCGACGGATCATCATCCAGCAGACAAACGGTCAATGTTCTTGTTACGGCGGCCACTTCAAAATCCCTCACATCTAACGGTCGCCGGCGGCAAAAGGTTGCGGTGAAATTGTGACATATGGTCGTCCGATCAATTTGATTAATTCCTCCCCCTCAAGCATGGAGCGCGCCTCAGCGCGGTGGACCTTGAGCGAAATAATTACGGCTGTTGTTGGTGATACCTCCTTCACGCGGGTGGCCACTTTCATGCCCTCGCCGCGTGATCCGCCAAAATCCACTACCGCAGTCTCGGGGCAATAGATCCGGGCGTACTCAATAAACGTTTCTGGATCGGTGAACGGCCTTACCTCCCATCCAATTTCCGAAAGAGCACGGCTCCTTGCCCAAAGCGCGGACCGGTCGCGATCGAGCAGACAGACCGAACTTGGTTTGGCAGATTGAATCACGTTCGTTGTCCTGCCTTTATCGATTCTTCTCCGATCAAATTCGTCGCGAACGCGAGATATTGACGCGTCCGGGCCGGACAACACCATTGGACTTTGGTTGTAAGGCATTGCTGCGGGACATGATTAGGATTTGGCCTGACCCGGAACCGCAACCGCTCGCGCGACCATCGCGAGAAATTCGTTGCTATCGAAAGGTTTAATCAAAAAACCGAACGCGCCGGCTTGCATCACCGTCGCTTCAGCGGCTGGATCTTCGTGACCGGTAATAAAAATCACCCGCGTCTCGGGGGATTTCGCACAAAGATGGACGAGCAGTTCCATTCCCGTCATGCGCTCCATCCAGATATCGAGCACTGCGACCGAAACGAAATTGCTCGCGAGATAGGTCAGAAAAGGTTCTGCTTCGCTGAAGGCTTCGACTTTGAATCCGGCGGACTCGAGCAATCGGCTGACCGATTTTCGGATCGATGCGTCATCGTCCACCAAGCACACGATTTCGTTCGAGGAAGCATCGGTACCCTTTGGCTTTGATTCCGATCCGGTTTGGGCGTCGCTGCCGCGCATGGGGCGGCATTAAACAACACGCGATTAGGATCGACACTCAGACCTTGGTCTCATGCCTGGGCCTTGGAGTAACGCCCGCCCTTTGCACGAGACGCACCAGCTCGGGCACCGAAGTGAGGCCAAGCTTTTGCATCACCCGGCCGCGATGAACCTTCACGGTTTTTTCGGCCATCCCAAGCTCGGCACCGACTTGTTTGTTCAACATTCCGGTGATGACGAGTTCCATCACTTCAAATTCGCGCGGGGTCAACGAATCGAGCAGCCGGCGCGCATCATTTTTCTCCGCCGCCTGATGCCGCTGCTCGCGAGACTGCGCCAAAGCGCTTTGCACGCATTTTAAGAGTTCCCGCGGCTTGAACGGTTTGGGCAGGAAGTCGACTGCGCCGGCCTTCATCGCCCGCGCGCACATCGGAATGTTTCCGTGTCCGGTAATAAAAACGAGCTGTTCTTCGCGATGACGTTGAATCAGCGCATCCTGAAGATCCATTCCGTTTAATCCCGGCATTTGCACATCGACAATCAGGCAGGCGGCTCCGGTGTGCGGCGGCCGTGCCAGAAATTCAGCCGCCGATTTGAACAGTTCGGCTTTGTAGCCGTTCGCCATGAGCAAACGCTTCAGGCCTTTTCGCACCGATTCGTCATCATCGATAACGAAAACCAGATTGTCGGTTCTGTTCATTTCAATCTCTGTTTCGCCGCCGGAAGTGTGAAATAGAAACGCGCGCCTCCATCGACAACATTTTCTGCGGCAATCCGTCCTCCATGCGATTCAATCACCGAGCGCACAATCGCCAGCCCCATTCCGATGCCTTCTTCCTTGGTCGTGAAAAATTGATCGAACAATCGGCCGCGAACTTCTTCGGCAATTCCGGGCCCTGAATCGCGCACGTCGACCTGAACCTTGCCATCCTGGTGTGCGCGCGTGCTGATTCTCACTTCGCGCCGCTCCGCCGGAGTTCCGCTCATCGCGTCGAATGCGTTTCCCACCAGATTGAGCAACACCTGCTGAATCTCGATCGGATCGCCTTCAATCGCCGGCAAAAGTTCTCCCAGCGACATCGTGACTTTGCATGAACGAGCCCGCGCGTCGGGCTGAAGCATGTGCACCACTCGGGTGACGAGTTCATTGAGGTCTATCTCCGCCCTGAGGGCCGCGCCCTTTTTCACCGTGTTCCGAATGTGTTGAATCACATCACTCGCGCGGGAACTATCGGACGCGATATCCGCCAGGATTTCACGAATGTTATCAAGATCGACATCTCCCCGGTCGATGAAACGTTGACCGGCATTGGCGTTACTAATGATTCCAGTCAACGGCTGATTCAATTCATGCGCGATGGACGCCGTCATTTCTCC
>CAZFZG010000022.1:19173-20322 GCA_964523205.1 uncultured Chthoniobacteraceae bacterium
ACGATTAGAAATATTTGGATTGCCAACGCGTTTTGTTCCGCCGAGCCGGCGGAAAACGGTCCATGCCCGTGAGCAGCGCTCCAAATCGCCAGGAACGCCACGGTTCCGATTGCGGTGCTTGCGCCAGTCGGGCCAAACCGCACCGCGGCCCAGAGCAAAAACGAGAGTGGAAGATACGGAATAAACCAGCTTTCGCCGGAACCTGCGCGATACAACACCACATAGCTGATGCCGAGCAGAACAACGAAGAGTGCAGCGCCTTCAATGCCGCGCCGCGCCGATATTTTGTGGAGAAGCAGACGGCCATCGCTTGCCCAGGCTACAATGAGCGGCGCGATCGTTAGCGCCGCCAGTACGTTGGAGGTCAGTCGTATTCTCCAGATTTCCCAATAGGAGCCCTGGCCAAATTGATTCCAAATCACAAACCCGGCGTCGAGGAACGAAGAAAGAAATGGACCGGCAACTGCGACACAAAGACAGAACGCGCCGACATTGCGAAGTCGGTTGAAGCGCATCGGCTCGCCAAGGAGAAGACGAAGGGCGCTCGCGCCGATCAAGGCTTCACAACAATTGCTGATGTACCAGCAAAAAATCATCATCCGCGGAACGCCGCTCTGGAGCTGCACCAGCCAATGCGCCGGTAGCGCTGCGAGAAGGAAGACCCACCAACGCCGTGGCGAAGTCAGCAGGAGGACCGCAACCAGAATGGAATTGGGCGGCCACAAAACCGAAACCGGACGGGGATGAAGCGTTAAGGCAAATCCGAGCTTGGCTCCAAGGTAGTAGCCGGCGAAAACGCACAGAGCAGTCAGCCACGTTTGGCGGTCGAAACTCTCACTCCAACTATGCGCACTTTGCGATTTGTTCTGATTGGCTGCTCCCTCAATCGCAATCGCCGCGCCATTCATTGTCGCGCTCCTAATTTGTTCCGCTGCGGTCAAGCCTGCGGTTGCCTGCTGGCGTTCTTAAAAAGGCAGCAGAGACTGCACCAAGAATTGGCGTCGCCGCTTCACCCACTGCGGCAATAGCCGGCTCGCGTCCTGGAAGCACGCATGCCCTAACGTGGTCACATCCATCCACGGCATTACCGAGTTTACAAAGCTCACCTACCAGGGAAAGCCTAAATTTTTGTCGTCCAAGCGGCTAAAA
>CAZFZG010000022.1:20422-22702 GCA_964523205.1 uncultured Chthoniobacteraceae bacterium
CCACGAACGCCGTCATTAGAAACAGCGTCGCCGCACTCAACAGGACGACGCCTCCCGCCAGAGGATTCGCCTTGGCAAAGGCAACTCCGGCAATGATGGTCAACACACCCGCGAGCACTTTCAACAAACTCGACACCGTAGCCGAGGAGTCGTTTCGCAAAACCGGAAATCCCAATGCGAGCCACGTTTTCATTCCGCCGTCTACCACTATCGCGTTCGCAAAACCGCACGAACCCAAAATGCCGGTTGCGAGGCTGGCTTTCGCGCGATCGTCGCCGATGATGTAGATGGGTTGTTCCGTGCGCTGTCGTTTTTGAAAACTTCTCGGCCTTGCTAATTGCGGAAATGGAAATGAACGCGCGCCCGGAATGTGCATCGCCGAAAATTCATTTTTCGACCGGATGTCGATCAAATCGATCGGCTCGCGGTTCCCAAGCAGCGTTCCCAAGGTCGAGCAATCCACCGTTTTCATCGTTCACCTCTCGATCGAGATTGCCAGTTGACATATGAGACCTTCGTCCCATGGAAGAAGGTCGACGCGGCTCATTATCTTTCGCCGCGAAAGCAATCAAAGGAGTTACAACTTATGATCAATCTGAAGAAAATCGGGATTCTGCTTCTCGTCCTCGGGCTAACCACCAGCGGGTTCGGGGTCGCCAAAGCGGCAGAAAGCAAGGCAGACGGAACTCTGCGGATCAGTGGAGGTTCATTTGCCCTGGGTATCGGGACCAGCTGGGGGTCAGGCACGCTGACCTACAAAGGCAAAGATTACCCGGTTAAGGTCAAGGGGCTTTCGGTCGGAAAGGTTGGCATGACCAGCGTTTCCATTAATGGCGAGGTGTTCAACCTGAAGCATCTTCGAGATTTCGATGGTCACTACAACTACGGCGGGTCCGGCATGCGTGGCGTGACCCTTGCCAGCGGACACACTGGCACTCTGATGTCGAACCAGGCCGGAGTAATCATTCGAATGTCCGCGACCCAGAAAGGTGTAGACGTCAACGCGACTGGCGGCGGCGTGGACCTGAAGATTCAACCATAAACCGACAGTTTCATGAATAGTGCGCGCGCCGTCGATCGGACGGCGCGCCATTTTCTTTTCGGATACTCGCCAACGGTCGCAGCAGAACAGACCACGACTGGCGTTGCGAGTTGGTGGCAAAGATCGGCCTCCCAATGGGTGCGCGGTCCATTGTGGGACAGCTTTTGGATGCTGAGCGCCCTTTGGCTCGCTCCGATCGTCCTCTGGCTTGCCCATGGTTATTCCGATCCGGAATCGAGTCCGCTCGATTCGTTTTATTTCGCGTTGACCGCGCTCTTTTGGATCGGTCACCGGCTTTGCAGCACCTATCTCGCTTATTGCACGGAGGCATACCGGCCTCTCTTGCGAGCACAGCCGGTCCGCTTTGTCGTTATTCCAATAGTCGTAACGGCTGCGTGCTTCGCGGTTTTCCTTCCCGGCGATTCGGTGTTGCCGTGGACGCGTGAAGAACGACTCATCGCGCTGGCCATCGTCGATTACGCCTGGGTCACCTACCACTTCGCGGCCCAACATTTCGGCGCGCTCTCGCTTTATCGTTCGCGCGCAAGCCGAAGCACGTGCCAACGAACGCGGAAGCTCGATTGGATCTTTGCGCTGAGTGTTGGCGGCGTCCTGGTTTTTGTTGCCGATATTCTCGCCGGCGCGGTCGCGTATCAGGATCAATGGATCGACCGTTGGCCGATTGCTCAATGGATCGTCTCCGTTCAGGATCCAATCCGCATTTTCGGCGCTTGCGCGCTTATTTTCGTCACCGCGATCACCTTGATAGCGGAATTTCGTTCGCAGGATTGGTCATTGCCGCGCGTTCTATACATCGTTGGCATTGCGATCATGGTCGGTATCGCCTTTCGACCGCGAAGTTTGTTCCTCTTTCTCGTGGTCTGGACTTCGCAACACTGGATTGTCGCTACCGGACTCGCTTCCCAAACTCCGAGCGCGGAACCGATTCCGGCGCACGGATATTTGCGCCGAGCATTGCATCAATTGAACGTTCGGCCGTGGGCCGTTTTACTCATCCTCACGATGTTGTCGGTGCTGCTCTTGCCGCTGTTTGAAGTCGAAGCCAACCGCGAGACCGGGACCTATTATGGCGATCGCATCTTCGGCGCAATCGCCGCGCAATTGCGCACCTCATCTTGGGTCCCGGCGCTCCTCGCGCTCGGTTTTGCCAGCGGTTTCATTCATTATCTCCTCGATCGCAGTGTTTTTCGGATGTCGGATCCGCGAGTGCGGGTTGC
>CAZFZG010000023.1:0-6775 GCA_964523205.1 uncultured Chthoniobacteraceae bacterium
TTACCAAAGGATGAATATGAAAACATTGCCTCTATGCATTTGTTCAGTCGTGCTGGCCGCGGCAGCGTTGGCCCAGCCGCCGGCGTCACCGCCGCCAGCCTCTTCGCCAACAGCCACGGCCTCGGCTTCAGCCAGCGTCTCGCCGGGAAGCCTTGCCGATAGAATCCATCAGAAGATCGAGAAGAAGTTCAAAGGCCACCACGGCATCGTTATTGATGGCGATGAAGAAGGTGGCAAAGTTTCAGCGGACGACATTCCCGAGATGGTCATTCCCATCGTCGCGATCACCATGCTCACAATCTTCGGCGCGCCCGTGCTGATCGTTGCCTTCATTATGTATTTCGGGTTTTCAAAATCCCGGATGCAGCATCGGACAATTCGGATGCTTGCTGAAAAGGGGCAGCCGATCCCGGCCGCGTTGCTCGCGCCGCCGACACCCGCAGTTCGGCAGCGGTCCGATCTGCGACGCGGAATAGTTCTCGTGATGGTGGGCGTCGGATTAATGGTTTGCTTCGGTGCGTGGAACGATTGGGAAGGGGGGGCTTGGGCGATCGGCGTGATTCCGTTCGTGATCGGGCTCGGTTATCTGTTGGTTTGGAAGCTGGAAGGTGGAAAGAAGAACGAGATTCCGCCGCCGCCGCCAACATCCTAATGTCCTCATGTGGAGCTGACCGATGCCGATCTCATCGCTAGAACTCTTGTCGATGACGACCAGCACGCTTTTGGCGAGCTGGTCCGCCGGCATCAATCGAGCGTGCGCGGTTTGTTACGCCAACTTACCCGCGGGGATGTCGCCCTGGCCGACGATCTCGCCCAGGTTGCGTTTGTGCGTTCTTACAGGAACATTCGAAACTTTCGTGGCGAAGCGAAATTTTCCACCTGGCTTTATCGAATCGCTTACAATTGTTTTCGCGAGGACGCGCGAAAACGAAAGGAGCTTGTGGGCATTAACGAAGAACAATGGCAGGCCGAACAGGATCCGCAGACTGTCGATCCAGGTCTAAGACACGACCTTATGCACGCGCTAAGTTTACTGCCGTTGCACGAGCGATCGGCAGTTTTGCTTTGCTGCCAGAACGGTTTGTCGCATGAAGAGGCATCACGGGTGCTCGATATTCCGCTTGGCACCGTCAAAACAAACGTGTTGCGCGGTCGCGAAAAATTAAAGAAGACTTTGGCAGCCTGGGCGCCGTAAGGATGAGCACGGAAATTCAAGACGATTGGTTGGATCGAAAACTGCAGGAAGCGGCGCCCTACATTGAAGACGACGGCTTCACCGCACGCGTTTTGCGGCAGCTGCCGCAACCGGTCCGGCGACATGAATTTTTGCGTTCGTTCATTCTGGTAGGGATGAGCGCCTTGGCCAGCGCCCTGACCTACGTCTTGTCCGACGGCGGCCGTTTCATTTTAGTCGAGATGTTCCGGCTAACGACCATTCCGACGATCTGGGTAGTGGCGTTTGCTTTGGCCAGCGGCATGCTCGTCATGGCCGGCGGCATTTTTGCCGCGATGTACAAAACGAATCAGATCCAGTCTTAGCGCCACGTCCGTTTGCATTGCCCGCCGCGGCTTAGTCCCACGGCTGCGGGACGAAGGCGGGTCGATCTTGCTTGCATTGTCAATCCTGGGCAGAAGAGTAGGCGGATGCTGAGAAATATTCCGAGCTCGACCCTGAAAGAACTGGTCCGGCTCTCCGAACGAAAAGAATTGTTGATGGTGCAGATCCAGGAGATCGATCGGCAAATGCTCCAGGTGCAAAATCGATTTGGCATTCCTCGGCGGGGAGAGGATCGACCTGCGCCGGTGACGGTTTCCCGCGCGCGTCCGCGCCGCAAAAAATCGAGGCGCTGAGCTTTAGCGGCTAAGCCCGGAAAAGTTCGCGGGCCTCTTCGGCATCCCGCCGGATTTGTGCGACCAGTGCGTCGAGGTTTTCGAATTTCTTTTCCGGCCGCAGGAATTTGAGAAACCGGACTTCGATGTCGCGGCCGTAAATGTCTCGGTCGAAATCGAACAGGTGAATTTCGAGCACGCGCTCAGATTTGCCGCCGCTCACGGTCGGTCGAACTCCTAGATTGATTACGCCGCGATGCAGCTCCCCGTCGACCTTCGCCTCGGCGGCATAAACGCCATTGGGCGGGAACTGTTCGTTGTGTGCGCTCAGATTTGCGGTTGGAAATCCGATTTTCTTTCCAAGATTGTCACCGCGGGTTACGGTTCCCAGAATCGTGTATTCGCGTCCGAGCATCGCAGCCGCTTTGGCGAAGTCGCCTTTCTCAATCGCCCGCCGAATCGCCGTGCTGCTTACGACTTCGCCATTCGCTTTTACCGGCGCAACACCGACAACTTGGAAATTCAATTTTGCCCCGAGCTTTTTCAGCAACTCGAGATTGCCCCGGCGATTTTTTCCGAACGACCATTCGTGACCGACGCAGATTTCCCGGAGCGGCTTCGAATTGTTGACTAATTGCTGGACGAAGTCTTCCGGTTCGGTCGCGGCAAACGGTCTATTGAAAATGATGACGAGAAGGTGACCGACGCCGAGATTTCGAATTAGCGCGATCTTGTGCTGCGTTGCGCTTAGCAAATGCGGAGCGTTTTCCGGCCGCAAAACTTTTTCCGGGTGCGGATCGAAGGTGACAACGACCGGCGTCCCATTCGCAGTCCGGGCGTGATCCGCTGAAGTGGAAATGACCGCCTGATGTCCGCGATGCACGCCGTCGAACACGCCAATGGCCAAGAAGAGAGGGCCGGATAGCCGTGACAGCTCGGAGATGGAATGGAGAACTTGCATCACAATGCCAAACTCGAAATTCGAATATCGAAATTAGAAACAAATTCGAATGCCTGAAATTCGAAATACGAAACAGATAACAGCCGTTGTTTCAAAAATTCGAATTTTGAATTTTGTAATTGTTTCGAGTTTCGGATTTCGGATTTCGACATTTGTTTTAGGCTCCGCGCATTCGCGAAACCTGCGGCAGGGAAAGGATCCGCTGCGTGACTTCTTCGCGTGCTGAAATCTTGAATTGATCGACACTGATCGCGTTGGAGACATCGAACCGGCCTGACTTGGTTCGCCGCAGCGATTTCAAGTGTGCGCCGCAGCCGAGCTCTTCACCGATGTCGTGTGCGTATGTCCGGACATAAAAACCCTTGCTACAGAGCACGCTAAAATCGACATCCGGCAACGCGATGCGGTCGACGCTATAACGATAGACGTGAACGAAGCGCGGCTCGCGCTCGACCACTTTTCCCTGGCGCGCGAGTTTGTAGAGCGGAACGCCGCCATGCTTTTTGGCCGAGACCATGGGTGGCATTTGGTAAAAGTCTCCACGAAACTTGTCGAACGCGGTGCGAATCTGTTCTTCCGTGAACTGCGGCACCGGTCTGGTCTCGACGACTTCACCTTGTCGATCCTGGGTGGTCGTACTCGCCCCGAGTGTGAGAGTGCCGACGTATTCCTTGTCTTCACTCATCAGCAAGTCTTGGACTTTTGTTCCGCGGCCGATCGTTAACAAAAGCAAACCGGTCGCAATCGGATCCAGGGTGCCGCAATGGCCGACTTTTTTGATGCCGAGGTGACGTCGCACCAGGGCAACGACGTCGTGCGAAGTCATTCCTTCGGCTTTGTCTACCAACAGGACCCCGTCAGGAGCTACGGCCCACTGCGTCAAATGTTTCCTCCAGAATTTTCTTTTCTACTTCGTCGAGTGTTCCCTTAACACGCGCCCCGGCCGCGAGCACGTGTCCGCCGCCGCCAAACTTTTCGCAGATCGCACACACGTTCACCTTCTCGCTTTTTGACCGCATGCTCACCCGGACTTTGCCGTCAGGAAGTTCTTCAAAAAATATGGCAACGATGACGCCGCGGATTGCACGCAGGTGATCGATGAGCCCCTCGTTATCTTCCGGAAGCACGCCGAGCTCTTTTGCCATTGCCTGACTCAAACTGAAACTGGCAACGCGACCATTGGCGTCGAATCGCATCGTGCCCAGCAGATCACGCAACAGCTCAACGCGACGACGCGGATAATTTTCGTAAGTCAGTTGACTCACGCGGCCGACATTTACTCCCACACTCACGAGTTCGCCCGCGATCTCGAACGTGCGCGCTGTCGTGTTTGGATATTGAAACGAACCCGTGTCGGTAGAGATGGCCACGTAAAGATTTTCGGCGATCGCAGAATCGATCGGCAATTTTTGGTTTCGCATCAGCTCGAAAAGAATCTGGCCAGTCGCGGGTGATTTGGGATCGATGTAGACGACGTCACCATAACCGGGATTGCTGGGGTGATGATCGATGTTGATCCAAAGTTTTGCCGACTTAATCGCCGCGACAGTTATTCCGAGGCGATTTTGAATTGCGGTGTCCAGCGCAATCACAACATCGACATCTTGCGGCTGGGCCGGCGGTTTAGTGAGCAAGCTCGCTTGCGGAAGGAAACTGTATTTTTCGAGCATGCCTTCCTCGTTCCAAATGTGGACGTTTTTGCCGAGCTGCCGCAACGAAAGACCGAGCGCGAGCTGGCTGCCAAGCGCGTCGCCGTCCGGTCGAACGTGGCTGAGTACAGCGAACGTTTGGTGTTCTCGCAGAGCCCGGCCGATTTGCTCGAATTTCCCGCTCACTCGCGCTTTTCGCTGTCGGAGTCGATTTGCTGCAGAATTTCGACAACCCGCGAGCCGCGCGCGATGGACTCGTCGAGATGAAAAAGCAGGTGCGGAGTGAATTTCATGGTCACGCGGCGAGCCAGCTCAGATTGAAAGGCAGCGCGATGCTCTTCGAGCCTTTTCATTACAATTCCAACCTTCTCCGATCCGAGGACACTGACAAAAACATGCGCGCTCTTCAGATCGGAGCTGACGTCAACGTGATTGATAGTAACGAGCGCGTCTTCAAAACTGATTTCGCGAGCTAGGATTCCGCTCAGCTCCCGTTTTACGACTTCGTTGACCCGCAGCATTCGATGTTTCATAACGCCCTTTCATTCCCTTCAGAGTTTTTGAGCCATCGCCTCGAGTTGATAACACTCGATGATGTCGCCCACGTGATACTCACTGAAGTCGCCCAGCTTGATGCCGCATTCCAATCCTGAGCGAACTTCCTTCACGTCATCCTGGAACCGGCGCAGCGTTGAGATTCCGCCATCGTAAACCGGCTGACGTTTGCGGGTGACGCGGGCCCGGCCCGCGCGAGCGATCCGGCCGTCAGTCACTAGACAACCAGCGACAATTCCCCTGCTGAGCTCGAAAACTTGTTTCACTTCGGCGTGGCCAATAACGGTTTCGCGGAATTCCGGCTCCAGCAATCCGGCCATCGCATCTTTCATCTGGTCGAGCAGCTCGTAAATGATGCTGTAGAGCTTGATCTGAACGCCTTCGCGTTTCGCCGCCGTTACAGCTATGTTTTCAACTTTGGTGTTGAAACCAACGACGACCGCATTCGAAGCGCTCGCGAGCAAAATGTCCGATTCCGAAATCGGACCGACAGCCGCGTGAATGATTTCGAGCTCGATTTTCTTGCTCTCGATCTGATTGAGGGCGGCACTGATCGCTTCGACTGATCCCTGGGTATCGCACTTCAAAACCAGGCGCAGCGTTTTCTTGCCGTCGGCCGCTTCCAGCAATGTCTCAAGGGTTGCGCGTTGCGGCACGGTGAGTTTTTCGGCCCGCTTCGCGTCGAGCCGTTCGTCGCTCAAAGTTTTTGCCGCGCGCTCGGATTCCATTACCAGAAATTCGTCGCCTGCATTCGGCAGCCCGGTAAAGCCAAGAACCTTCACCGGCGTCGCCGGACCGGCTTCTTTCACCGGCTTACCTTTGTCGTCGACTAACGATTTCACTTTGCCCGAAAAATCGCCGCAGATAAACGGTTCGCCGACTTTTAACGTGCCCATTTGCACGATCACGGTGGCAGTCGGTCCGCGACCCGGCTCGAGTTGCGCTTCAATCACCGTGCCGCGAGGCCGCGCGGTCGGCGATGCTTTCAAATCCATCACTTCGGCCTGGAGCAACATCATCTCGAGCAAATGATCAATGCCCGTGCCGCGTGTCGCTGAAACTTCGCAGACCACGGTTTTGCCGCCCCAATCTTCCGGAGTGAGACCGCGATCCTGGAGCTGCTTTTTTACTTTGTCGATGTTCGCGCCCGGCAAATCAATCTTGTTGATCGCAACCATGATCTCGACGTGCGGGGCGGCTTTGGCGTGGTTGATCGCTTCGATAGTTTGCGGCATTACGCCGTCGTCGGCCGCCACCACCAACACCACAATGTCGGTGACGTTGGCGCCGCGCGCTCGCATCGCGGTGAACGCGGCGTGGCCCGGCGTATCGATGAATGTAATTTTGTGTCCTTTGTGCTCGACCGAGTAAGCGCCGACGTGCTGCGTGATTCCTCCGGCTTCACCAGCCGCCACGCGCGTCTTGCGAATCGCGTCCATCAGCGACGTTTTGCCGTGATCGACATGACCCATAAAGGTGATGATCGGCGCGCGCGCTTTTAGCTCTTCCGGCTTCTTGATCACCGGCGGTGGTGGCGCAACCACCACTTGCTCGACTTTGTGCACTCCCGCGCCTTTTTCCCGTCGCTCTTTTTCCAAAACGAATCCGTGCTTCTCGGCGATCTTCGTCGCCACGTCTGGCTCGATCGTCTGGTTCTGATTCGCGAAGACGGTAAAATCGTTCATCAGCTCCTTGATGAGTTGGAAAGGCTTGAGTCCAAGCTGCGTCGCGAATTCCTTCACGATGATCGGCGGCTTGATGTGAATGACTTTTTGCGACG
>CAZFZG010000023.1:6875-10179 GCA_964523205.1 uncultured Chthoniobacteraceae bacterium
ACGCCGAGAATGTCTATCAAATCTTGAACTTCGGCGGCGTGCAAGCCTTCCAGATTGGTAAAGCCGGATTTTACGAGGGTCACCGCTTGCTCATCGCTCATCGGCAGCGCTTTGGTCAGCGTTTGCGCCGCTTGCGCGACCTTCTGTTCGACCGCCGTCGTCGCCGAGGTGTCCTTGTCGATATTGATTTCCCAACCCGTTAATCGCGAAGTCAGCCGCGCGTTCTGTCCTTTTTTCCCGATCGCCAGCGAGAGCTGATCTTCATCCACCGAAATGTGCGCGGTCTTTTTCTCCGGATCGAAGGTGAGGTTTTTTACTTTCGCCGGTTTCAACGCTTCGAGAACGAAATCCTTCGGATCGGAGCTCCAGCGAATGATGTCGACCTTTTCGTTGTTGAGCTCGCGGACAATATTCTTCACCCGCGAACCGCGCATGCCCACGCACGCGCCAACCGGATCCACTTTTTCGTTCGCGCTCCAGACTGCGATCTTTGTCCGATATCCTGCCTCGCGTGCGATCCCGCGAATCTGCACGGTGCCGTCCGCGATTTCGCTCACTTCCAATTCGAAAAGGCGGCGAACAAAATTCGGATGACTGCGCGATACGATGATCTCGGGACCGCGCAATCCGTTTTCGACCGCGACCACGTAGGCGCGGAGGCGATCGCCGACGTTGTAATCTTCAACCACGACCCGTTCGCGTTGGGGCATGACCGCTTCAAATTTTCCAAGATCGAGAATCACGTCCGAGCGATCGAACCGGCGCACCGTGCCGCTCACGATTTCGCCGGCGCGATCCTTGAACTCCTCGTAAATCATTTCCTTCTCGACCTGGCGGATACGTTGCATCATCGCCTGCTTGGCGGTTTGCGCCGCGATGCGTCCAAAATTCTTCGGGGTGACTTCCACTTCAACCGTGTCGCCGACCTTCACCTCCGGTTTGAGCTTGCGAGCCCGGCTGAGCGCGATCTCATCCTGGGGATTCGTCACGTTCTCGACCACGATCAGGTTCGCCAGCGCCCGGATGTCGCAGGTCTTCGGATCGATGTCGATCCTCAGATCGCGGGCGGCGCCGACGCTTTTCTTAGACGCCGAAAGCAGCGCGGTGGAAAGCGCTTCGAGCAGGGTCTCGCGCTTGATTCCGCGCTCCCGCTCCATGTAATCCAACATTGCTGCTATTTCCGCGTTCATAAAACATCCAGTCCGCAGACCAAAAGGAGTGGGACATCGTTTCCCACTCCCTCCAGCGCGGACTAGACCTGAATTTACCTTCAGGGAAGGAACCGTCAAGGTGGGGAGTTGAATGGCGCCCGCCCAACGTCCAACATTCCACCCTCGATGACTTCGCGGGCCGGCAGTTTGACCATCGCCATTCTGGTTTGGGCGGCGCTCTATTTGCCCGGCCTCGGTTCGCTGGCGATCAAAGGGGAAGAAGGTCGCCGGATTTTGCCGGGGATCACCATGCTCGAGACCGGCAATTATCTTGTACCAGAGGTAGGCGGCGAAACCTATTTTCGCAAACCTCCGCTGATCAACTGGCTGGTGGCCGCCTCATTCAAAATTTTCGGCACTCGAAACGAATGGACGGCGCGCGCGCCTTCGATTGTGAGCGTTCTGCTCGTTGCGATTTCGTTTGTGACAGTCGCCCGTCCAAATCTTGGGCCGCGAGGATCCATAATCGCGGCGCTGATGTGGCTGATTAACGCTGGAATCATTGAGAAAGGCCGGCTGGTTGAAATCGAAGCGCTTTACGTTTCACTTTGCGCGCTCTCGATCATTTTCTGGCTGAGTTTTTGGGAACAAAAAAAATCGCCGTGGCTGATCTGGACAGTGCCATTTGTCTTTCTCGGGCTTGGTTGGCTCGCGAAAGGTCCGGTGCACGTTCTTTTCTTCTACGGCGTCGTCATCGCTGTCGTATGGAAGGAACGAAGTTGGCGTGCGTTATTTCATCCGGCGCATTTCATCGGTATCGGCTTGATGCTCGGAATCTTTGCCGCCTGGGCGATTCCATTCGTGCAAGCAACCAGCCACGTCACCGCCACGACCAAATGGACACAGCAATTCACCGGGCGCTTGCGCGGGACCGATTTTCAGTTTGGCCGCTGGATTTTCAACATTCCGCACGGCGTTCTTTATCTTTTACCGTGGGTGATTTTTTTGCCGCTGGTGCGGTTTGAAAATTTCGCGGTCGAGAAAGATCGACAACTCGCAAAGGCGCTGGCCTGGGGCGCAGTCGTTCCGTTCGTAATTGTGCTGTTGGTGCCGGGATCGATTCCCCGTTACGCGATGCCGGCGATCGTCCCGGCGATCTGGTTATTGGCGATGACTTTCTGCGAGGAAAATCTGCGTTGGCCGCAGTGGCTCGGCGCGAGATTGTTTTCCTTCAAGGCCCGCCAGAACACGTTTATCGCCCTTGTTGTTTTGGCCTGCGTAGCCATGTGGATCTACGCGATCGCGGTTATTCCGAAAATGGATCGTCGGCAACGAATCAAGCGTTTGGCGGCGCAAGTTGAATCAAACATTCCGCAAGGCGAAACGGTTTACGCGTTGGATCCAAATTATCAGCCGATCTTTTTTTACATGCGCTCGAAACTCGTTTACGCGGACGACATCACCGAATTGCCAAACGATGCGAAGTATCTGCTGGTCCGACCGGAGCGGGAACAGGAGGTTGTGGAAAGCAATCGCTGGATGCCGCGCCAGCCGCGCCGGATCATGCGCTCGACCGATTACCGGAAGGAATCGATCCTGTTGTTCAAAATCGAGTGAGGCGTTGGCATTGACACTGCTCTGGATTTGGAATTAGTTAGCAAGCTAACGATTTTCTCATCCGTGAGGACCTCCGATATCGATGCGATTGGGCCGCTTCTCCACGGGGTGGCCCGCGCCTGGCGGCTAAAACTGGACCAGCGGCTCAAGCCGATGGGTTTGAGCCAGGCCAAATGGCGCACCCTTCTTCGCCTGTCGATGTCGCCCGGCCCGCTGACCCAGGCCGAGATTGCTTCGCATCTCGGGATTGAGGAACCTACGCTGGTCACGTTGCTGCATCGGCTGGAGGGGGATCGTTGGGTTGCGCGAAAAAGCGCGGCACACGATCGCCGCTGCAAGACGGTGCATTTAACGCGGCGCGCGCAGCGCGTGATCGAAGAGATTAACGCAGAGGCATTCAAGCTTCGTCATGAATTGCTCGATGAAATTCCTGCGTCGGAGCTGCGCACTTGTATCCGAGTGTTAGATCGGATCCGGGAAAAAGCAGAGAAGGGGAACGGAAACGGAAAACATGGTGTAAGTCGAGGCCGCTCGCG
>CAZFZG010000023.1:10279-22611 GCA_964523205.1 uncultured Chthoniobacteraceae bacterium
CCACGGACGTTCAAGAGACTAACAGGGTGAAAACGACCGGCGCCAAAAAACAGCAGCGAATTCCGCGGTGGGGAATGTTTCTCTTTGTTGTCCTCGCCGCGTTTGCGGTCGCGCGAACTTTGCAGCGCGGCGTTCAATCTGCGAAATCGTCACAACCGCCGATTCGGCCGGTGTTGGTCGCGAAAGTGATCAGCAAGGATGTTCCGATTTATTTGGACGAAATCGGCACCTGCGCCGCTTATGAAACCGTTCAAGTGCAGGCGCAGGTCAGCGGAAAGATTCTCGCCCGTCATTTTCAGGACGGCGCTGACGTAAAAAAAGGCGATCTGCTTTTCACAATTGATCCGGCGCCATTTCAAGCGGCGCTCGATCAGGCGAAAGCGCAAGCGGCATTGGATCAGGTGACCTTGAAGCGACAAACGGAGTTGCGGGCGCGAGGTGTAAACGCCCCGCAGGATTGGGACACGGCGGAAGCAAATGCGCGCAAATCCCAAGCGGCAGGTGACGCGGCGCAGGTAAATCTCGATTATTGCTACATCAAATCGCCCATTAACGGCCGGGTCGGTTTGCGCAACGTCGACATCGGCAATCTGGTCGGGCCATCAACGGGGTCGCTGGTCACGATCATGGGGCTCGATCCGATTTACACAGACTTTACCGTGGCTGAAACGGATTTGGCGTTGGTCAGGAAATATCTCGGTGGACCAAACATCAAGGTGCAAACGTATTCGCCGGACGAAAAAAATCCGCCCCGGACCGGCGATTTGTATTTCATCGACAACGCGGTCCAGCCCGGCTCGGGAACCGTGAAGGCGCGGGCAGTCACGCCGAATCCGGATCGCGGCCTCTGGCCTTCGGAATTTGTGCGCGTGCGGTTCATTCTAGACACAATCAAAGACGCGCGACTCGTTCCCTCACAAGCTGTGCAAATTAGTCAGAGCGGTCCATTCGTCTTTGTGCTCAGGCCTGACAACACGGTCGATCTTCGTCGGGTTAAACCGGGACAACGACAAGACGGCGACCTCACCGTTGTCGAAAGCGGAGTCGAGCCTGATGAGACGGTTGTTGTCACCGGCCAGCTCGCGCTCGCGCCAGGAACAAAAGTCGATCCGAAGCCCTACAATGCGCCGCAAGCCGCCAGCGACGGCAACGCCGCTGCCAGTAAGAGTGCGCTGTAAGTTTTTATGGACAGGGCAGACCAAGACCAGGGAGATGGCGCACCCGAGGGGGAACGTCCCGCCGAGGCGGGACAAGATCAACCTCGGTCGGCATCAGAAGGTGGCACGCCGCAGTCGCCAAAGTTAGTTCCGGTCAAAGGCACCGGGCTTTCCGGTCCGTTCATTCGTCGCCCGGTGATGACGGTGCTGCTCACGTTGTCGGTCATCGTTGCCGGCATCGCTACCTACAACAAACTGGCGGTGAACGATCTGCCCGCGGTCGATTATCCGATCATTCAGGTGAGCTGTTCTTATCCCGGGGCGGACCCGGTGACGATGGCGAACAACATTGCGACGCCCCTGGAGAAACAATTTCTGCAAATCCCGGGCCTCGACATCATCACCAGCTCGAGTAGCCAAGGGAACACGTCGCTCACGCTGCAATTTGTTCTGAGCAAAAGTATCACCGACGCAGCGACCGATGTGCAGGCGGCGATTCAGCGCGCGACCGGTAAGCTGCCGATCGATCTTCCGAGTCCGCCGACTTTTAGCAAAACCAACCCGAATGATCAGGCGGTTTATCTGATCGGGTTGATGTCGGATACGTTGACTGACGGTGATCTATATAAGTACGCCTCAACCGTGGTCGCTCAACGCATCGCGATTCTACCCGGCGTATCGCAAGTAAACATTTACGGCGTCCAAGGCGCAATCCGGATCAAAGCCGACCCGGCCGCGCTGGCCGCGCGTGGATTAACGATGGATGACATCGCCAATGGGATCAAAGCGGGAACGGTTTATTCCGGCGCGGGACAATTCGACGGAGAGCACCGCACATTTGTGTTGCAACCGAATGGGCAGATCGATCAGGCCGAAGGTTATCGGAACCTGATTATTGCGCGAAATAAAGATCGATCGCCGGTTTATTTGCGCGACGTGGCGGAAGTCAAACAAAGCGTGCAAGACGAGCGTACGTCGCGCTTCTTCTTCGCCCGCAACTATAATCCGGCCGGATCCATTGTCGTCCTCGCGGTCAATCGGCAAGCAGGCGCGAACGCTGTCGAAGTGGCGAGCTCGGTGAAAGCCCTCACTCCTGAGCTGCGCGCGAGCTTGCCCGGGTCGATCACGCTCGTCCCAGTTTTCGATCGTTCGCAGACGATTGTGAATTCGGTCCACGACGTGCGTGCCACCCTGATGATCGCGTTCGTACTGGTGGTCGTGGTGATTTACGTCTTTCTGGGACGCGCGACCGATACGTTGATTCCCGCCGTCGCGTTGCCGCTGTCCTTGTTACTTACGTTTGCGGCGATGTATGTACTCGGATTCTCCATTAACAATTTAACTTTGATGGCCCTGACTCTCGCCATCGGCTTCCTGGTCGATGACGCCATTGTCTTTTTGGAGAACGTGATTCGTCGGGCCGAGCACAGCGAATCGATTCTCAAAGCGGCTTACAATACGGCCGGCGAAATTTCCTTCACCATCTTATCGATGACGCTTTCGCTGGCGGCGGTTTTTATTCCACTCGTTCTGCTGCCCGGATTGCTCGGCCGCATTTTCCAGGAGTTTTCGATCACGATCATCATTGCAATTCTCGCTTCAGGCCTTGTCTCGTTGACCCTGACGCCGTTGATGTGTGCACGGATTCTTGGCGAACGCCAGGCGGGTCATAAGCGAGCGCGGATGGAAAGATGGACCGGCGATTTCATTAAACGCGTGATTGATTGGTACGGCCGCGCGCTCGATCGCTTTCTTGATCGTGCTTACCTGACAGTGCCGATCCTTTTGGTCTGCATCATCGGTCTTTGGTTCTTCTTTTCCCACTTGCCGTTCACCTTGCTTCCATCGGGGGACAGCGGCTTTGCTCGGGGCGTTTTCATCGCTCAGGAAGGCACTTCGCCCGAGCAGATGCGCGCATTTCAAAAATTGGTGAACGAGAAAATCATAGCTGACCCGAGCGTCGCGCAATTTTTCACAGTCGCCGGCTCTGCACAGCGTAGTGCGGCGTCGCAGGCGGTCATCTTCGTCGTCTTTAAGCCGCGGGCCGAGCGCGAGCCAATCGAACAATGTCTCTTGCGGCTGCAGAAATCGATCAGCACCATTCCCGGTATTACCGCGGTCATCACCCCCAGTCCGGTGCTGCAAATTAATGTCGGCGCAACCAACCAAACCCAGGGTCAGTACGCCTACACCATCAGTGGAATCGTTCCGCAGGACGTTTACGCCGCGGCCGATCAGTTGATGACCAACCTGCGCGACTTCAAAGGATTTGCGTCCGTTCGCTCGGATTTTTACAACAGCACACCGAACCTCAAGATAGACATCGACCGTGAACGCGCCGCTAGCTACGGCGTTTCTACCACCGCGATCCAAAGCCTGCTCAAGAACGCCTACTCGCAGAACTACATTTATCTAATCAAGCAACCCGACGACCAATATCAGGTCATACTCGAAGCTAAAGACAAGGAGCGCTCCAACCCCGGCGATCTGAACGATTTGTACGTGCGGAGCAACAGCGGCGGCACAATCACACAGGGCAGCGGCGGTGCAAACATCGTAACCACCACCGGCACCGCTTCGGATCTGGTCCCGCTTCGCGCGGTTACGACCACCAAGCAGGTTGTCGGACCCCAGGCGGTGAACCATTTCGATCAGTTCACCAGCGTTACCATCAATTTCAATTTGCTGCCCGGCGTCGCTATCGGCGATGCGACGAAGTTCATCGAAGACTCGTTCGGGCAAATCCAGGGCCAATATCCGAGCGTGCAATCGACCTTTCAGGGCGAAGCGCTTGTCTTTCGTCAGCTTTTCCGAGCGCTCCCGCTGCTCTTGGTCGGCGCCATCTTCGTCATGTATGTGATCCTTGGAATTCTTTATGAAAGTTACGTTCATCCAATCACCGTTCTTTTTCCGGCAATTGTGCCCGCAGTGGTCGGTGGCTTGGCGACGTTGTGGATCTTTGGGTCAACACTGTCGCTTTATAGCGTGATCGGACTTTTCTTATTGCTCGGCATTGTGAAGAAGAACGGCATCATGGTGGTCGACTTTGCCCTTCAGCGAATCGACGAAGGCTGGGACCTCCGCTCGGCGATTCACGAAGCGAGCGTTGAACGTTTTCGTCCGATCATGATGACGACCCTCGCCGCGCTGATGGGCGCAATTCCGCTCGCGCTCGGCTTCGGTCAGGATGCCTCGTCACGGCGACCGCTCGGGCTGGTAATTGTCGGCGGTCTCATTTTTTCACAAATGGTTACGCTCTTCGTAACGCCGGTAATTTATCTCTGGCTCGAATGGTTCCAGGAACACGTGCTCGATAAAGTTCCGTTTCTTCGCAGCGCGCACTATCACGAGCACGAAACGCCGCCGCGTCCGAAAGAGCTTGCTCCTGCCTGAGCGGACGCCTTCCCACCTGTTTGGTCCTACTCTGTGTCGCGTTTTGTCGGCGCAAGATCGCTAACGATCTTTTCGAATCGTGGATCACCGCGAAGCGGATCCCAGTATGGATGGAGCTTCAAGTTCCCGTAACTCAATGTGCTCGGGATTCGCAAGGTTGCTTCGATTTGTTGAATCGCTAGATCTCTTTCGCCGCACCAGGCGTAAATGACACCGAGATATTTCATGACCTCTGCCCCATCGATGGAATCCTTTGTGACCGGTAACAACTCGATGGCGTGTTTGCCGTTGTGCAGGGCATCTTCCTTCTGACCAAGCGCAGCATCAATAAGCCCAAGCACGGAAAATCCGGGCCCGTAGTTAGGTTGCTCGTTAACCGTTTTGTTAACCTCGTCTTGGGCTTGCAGGAAGGCGAGACGCGCCGCGTCATCGTCCCCTTTTGCGCGGGCGGCTAGCGCCTTGCAGAAGGACAGCGGAAAATTCAGATCCGCGGAGGTACCGGAAGCCGGTATTTCCGCCAGGGCCCGATCGATTGCCTCGTGATCGCGTTGACAAAGGGCGACGTAAAACCATTGAGCTGCAACATCCGGAGCGCTTTTTTGATTTTCAGCCAAAACTTTTGTCACACTTTCGCGTAACGGCTTCGGGTCCGCTTTCCATTCAAGGTCAACCAAGGCGCGAATAAGACGCGTATCAACATCGCGAGGAATGATCGCCAGGGCGCGGTCCAACGCGGCAGCCATCGCGCTGAACTGGCGGAATTCCTGATAACTGAGGGCAATTTGTTGGAGCATGAAGAAATCGCGCGGGTCGAGGTCGATTGCGCGCTCCAGATTGCGGGTCGACTCGTTCCATAACCCCTGACGTCTGTCGATGTAACCGGCCAACTCGAAAATCTGAGCGTTGTTCGGCAAGCCACGCTGGGCCAGCGCGAGCTCAGCTCGCGCCGCGTTGTAATCGAGATAACAGCGGTAAAAGAAATTGGCCCGCGCGAGATGTGTTTCAGCGGCGTCGGGACGCAGACGCACGACCGCCTGTAACGCAGTGTCGGCCGCCCGCAGTCGTGTCCCGGTGTGATCCAAGCCGAAAAAGTACATGTAATCGTGGGCGGCGGACAATTGGCAGTAGGCGAGATAAAAATCCGGATCTCGCGCGACTGCTTGCTCGAGCAGCCCAATCGCTTCGCGCAATTTCTCTTCAATTTGACCATTGAGAGCCACCGTCGCCGTCAGTCTTTTGGCCCGGACGTACCAGCCATAGGCGGCAAGATCCTTGGTCGAGCGTTCGCGAATGGCGGCTTCTTCCTTCGGCAAAACGTGCACTTGAAGCTGCGAAACAATTCGCTGCACGATTTCCCCTGGAACCGCGACTACTTCTCCCAGTTCGCGCTCGTAACTTTGGTTCCAGAGTGGCGCGCTGGTCTGAGTGTCGATGAGTTGAGCGGTAATGCTCACCTGGGTGCCGCTTTGACGGACGCTTCCCTCGACGATGTAGCCGACTCCGAGCGCTTGTGCGATATCAGACAGCTTTCGTGCGGCGCCAGGCGTGTAACTGCTGACCGAGCTTCCGCTAATCACTTTCAAATCTGCAATTTTCGAGAGCGTGCTCAGGATGTCATCTTGGACCCCGTCGGCTAAGAATGCGTTTTGTGTGTCATTGCTCAAATCCGCGAATGGGAGAACGGCAATGCTCTTTTGCGGAGCCAGCGCGGAATTGGTTTCCACCAACGCCGCTGAGGAGCCCATGATCTCGGGAGCGACCTGACGCGATACGGCCCAAAAGCCGAAACCCAGGCCGGTCGCGATCGCGGCCAGCGCGGTACCTCTCCAAAACCGCGCTGTGCTCGAGTCAGCTCGACGCCTAAACTGCGGCCCCTCTTTGGGTTTTGCGACTTCGATTGTGGAAGAATTCATGAGCAAGGGTGAAGTTGTCTAAACGGCTATCGCGGTGGCGCTGCGGCGGGAACGTTCCATCCGCTGTTCTGCCCAGCAGAATATGTTCCAGTGGCCCCAGAGATTCTTTTCAAGTCGGCGTGAAAATAGCTTTCCAGGTTTCACCCGGAATCCCGAGGGACCATGCCCAGACTACGCGATCAACCCATCCCGAAAAAAATAACCTTCGTTATCATGGCGATTACCGCGGTGGTGCTGTTGCTTGCCTTTGGCTCGGTGTTTTATTTCCAAGCCTGTATTTTGAGGCAGCACGCCACTCACGAGCTCGCGGTAGTGGGTGAGATGAAAGCGCGCGAGTGCGGTGCGGCCGTCAGATTCAAGGACGAAGTCGCTGCGACCCAGATTCTTAGAGGGTTGAAGACAATGCCGCAGGTGGTAAGCGCGCGTCTCGAGCTGGTTAACCATAAGCGGCTCGGGTTCTTTGGAGCGCCGCGGGACGAAGCGGAAATCAAAGCCGCTCGATTGCAATCCGGTTTTAGAATCAACGGCGACCGCATCATCCTCGCCCAACCGGTGATGCTGGGCGGGAAACAGGAAGGGACGCTTTCGTTACTGGCGGATCTACGTGCGACTACCTCCCAATTGCTGAAACTTTACGGGGGAATCTTTACTCTGGTTCTGTTGGCCTCGCTTCTTGTCGCATTCATTCTCTCAGGACAATTCTTGCGTTTCGTCACGGACCCAATCCTAAGGCTGGCCGACACTGCCCAAACCGTTGCCGATCACAATGATTACTCAGTTCGCGCGACGAAGACTTGCGACGATGAAACCGGAATTCTGACCGATGCCTTCAATCAAATGTTGGATCGAATCGAGTCACAGGACCGCAAGCTACGTGGCAGTGAGGAAAAACTGGCGCAAGCGCAACGCACCGCGCATCTCGGTTATTGGGAACGCAACCTGGAGACCAATGCTGTTTATTGGTCGGACGAAACCTACCGCATCTTTGGGCTGCAACCTCAAGAAATCGCGATCAACTTCGACCGGTTCCAGCAAGTGCTCCATCCGGAAGATCGGGAAAGAGTAACCCAGGCAAGCGGGAAGGCGATTGCCGGCGGGCCGCGTTACGATGTGGAGTACCGCGCCGTTCGGCCAGATGGCGAAGTCCGGTCCATCCACACCCAGGGCGATGTTGTTAATGACAGCTCGGGGCGGCCGGTTCGTATGTTCGGTACCGCACAAGATATCACCGAACAAAAACAAACTGAACAAGCGCTCCGGGAGGCGGAACAGAAGTATCGGGAGATTTTTGAGAAGTCGATCGAAGGCATTTACCAGAGCACACCGGAAGGAAAATTTCTCAGCGTCAATCCAGCGCTCGCCAGATTATTTGGTTACGCTTCGCCGGAAGAGCTCATCACCAGCGTTACCGACATCGAACAAACAATCTATGTCGATCCAAAGCGACGCGACGAGTTCAAGCAGGAGATTGAGGCGCATGGCTCGGTGGAATTGTTCGAATATGAAATCTTTCGGAAGGACAAGACCAGACTCTGGCTTTGTGAGAACTCGCGTGCGGTCCGAGACAGCAACGGCAAGGTGGCCTATTACGAAGGGAGCGTCGAAGACATCACGGAAAAAAAACGGGTGGAAGAAGTCGAACGAGCCAGCAAGGCAAAAAGCGAGTTTCTCTCGCGTATGAGCCACGAATTGCGTACTCCGTTGAATGCCATTCTTGGTTTCGGTCAGCTCTTGGAGAGGCAATCGCCAACGCCGCTTCAGAAAAATCGAATCGCTCACATCCTGAATGCCGGCCGGCATCTTTTGACCCTGATCAATGAAATCCTCGACATCTCTCGGGTTGAATCCGGTCGTTTTCAGCTCTCACTCGAGCCGGTGGTCGTCGAGCACGCGGTGGATGAAGCGATTGATCTGATTCGGCCGACGGCGGCTGATCGCAAGATAAACATCGAGCGATTCGGTTGGCTTCAAGCTTCTTCGAGTATTCGCGCTGATCGGCAGCGGTTGAAACAGGTCTTGCTCAATTTCTTGTCAAATGCCGTCAAATACAATCGTTACGGCGGACGCGTGGTTGTCGATCTTGCACCCCAAACCGAGGGGCGTCTCCGAATTTCAGTAAGCGATGAAGGTCCTGGAATTCCTCCGGATAAGCGCAACCGTTTGTTTTCTCCATTTGATCGGCTCGGCGCTGAAAACAGTGATACCCAGGGAACCGGTCTTGGTCTTGCCCTTTCGAAGCGTCTGACCGAGGCGATGGGTGGAACGATCGGGGAAGGCGGCCCTTCGATGGGCGCCTGTTTTTGGATTGAGTTCTCAGTGGTCAAGGGCGTGCAGGAACAGGTGGCCGCCGATCAGCTCGCGCCTCTCCAACTGGCTCCAATAGATGGTGAGGGGAAAACGCTTCTCTACATCGAAGACAATCTCTCCAATCTGTCGCTCGTTGAGCAACTACTAAAGGAATGTGCGCCCATCAAGTTGATTAGCGCCATGCAGGGCCAGCTTGGGATCGAACTGGCCGCTCGCCATCGGCCTGATCTGATTTTGCTCGACGTGCATCTTCCCGACATCAACGGCCCCGATGTTCTTGCTCGCTTGAAGGCAAAGCCGCACACCCGCGACATCCCGGTGGTGGTATTGAGCGCCGATGCAACCAAGTCGCAAATCAATCGCTTAACCTCTCTCGGTGCGGCCGAATATTTGACTAAGCCGCTCGATGTGGACTGCTTTCTCAAAGTCATTGAACAACATTTTTGTCAGCCCGCTAGCCAGAAGGAAAACGACGGATGAACGCAGACGTCCTCCTGAAACGAATGAAGATTCTCATCATCGACGATGAGCCGGTCAACGTCGCCTTGCTCGAAGAAATTCTGGTGGAAAACGAGTTCGGGCGCTTCGAGTCGGTCACTAATTCAAAGGAAGCGCTCGACGCTTGCCAGAATTTTGAGCCGGACCTCGTTCTGCTCGATCTCATGATGCCGCCGCCTGACGGGTTCACCATCTTGGAGCGGCTTCGCGCCGAAACTGAGGAGACATTCTTGCCGGTTGTTATTCTTACGGCCGATACCAACGAGGAAACGAAACGACGCGCTCTTGCAGCCGGCGCCACCGATTTCTTGCTCAAGCCATTTGATCATACCGAAGTCGCTTTGCGTATTCGCAATCTGCTCAAGAGCCGTTGTGTTCATTTGCTGCTGGACAATCAGCGAGCTGCTCTGGAGGACGCAGTTCGAGAGCGCACAGAAGAACTGCGTGCCAGGATCGCCGAACTCGAAAAAGCAAACGATCTGCTCTCGCAAAGCGTTTCGCTATCGGCCGAATAGCGCCAGCTCCTTGTTTTGGTGGATCAGTGCGGAGACGGTTTGGCGTCAACCACCTGCAATCGCGCGTCGAGTGTATTGCCGCCGTGTTTAAACCGCACGAATCCGTCCTCGATCGAAATCACCCGGACGCTTGCTTCACCCTTCGGCGTTTTCACGATTAGCCAGTCTCCCTCGGCGAGTCGTTTCCCGTTTACGATAGTCAGATGCTGAGTCCCCAAGGCAATCGATGTCACGTGTAACAAGTCCGGACTCACCGGGACTAGGGCACCGCGACTCCCGAGTGGATCTTTGTCGCGTCCGTCCGGCGGACTGATTGCAACTATGACCGGATAATTGCGCACCTGGATCCAATAAATGATTCCGGCGCCTAACAAGGCAACGCCCAGAAGAATTCCAAGCAACAAAAGAATGTAATTGCCGACCGCCGGCGGCGCCGTTTCCGCGATTTCTTCGCTCAGAGTCCGCTCTTCCGGCGTCATCGAATAGATGACCTTCGATTGCGGTTCGGTCGGTCGAACCACATGAAGGCCGTCGTCCCCCGGGCTGGGCGATTGGTTTTCGATCACTGACGCTCCTACCTAGTTCGAAAAATTGCAAACGCAAATCACTTTCATCGCGTTGCGATGTCGTAACAACGCGGGTAATTAGATCGACATGCGCGCGATGGTTCTCGAACGACCAAAGACGAACCTCGTGCAACGAGATGTGCCCAAACCCAAACTCGCCGATGGACAATTGCTGCTGCGAGTGAAAGCCTGTGCCGTTTGTCGGACCGATCTTCACATCGTCGACGGTGAACTGCAAAATCCGAAACTTCCGCTCATTCTAGGACACCAAATCGTCGGCTGCGTCGAAGAAATCGCCGAAAATGGCCAAGGTTTTTCAATTGGCGATCGGGTCGGAGTTCCGTGGCTTGGCTGGACCGACGGAACTTGCGCGTATTGTCGATCTAATCGCGAGAATCTTTGCGACCAGGGAAAATTTACCGGCTACGACATTGACGGCGGTTACGCCGAATTCACCGTGGCCGATGCGCGCTACTGTTTTCATTTGCCAAGCAATTACGACGATGTCGATGTTGCCCCGTTGCTTTGCGCCGGAATGCTCGGCTACCGTTCTTATCGGAAAACGGGCGATGCTAAACGACTTGGGCTTTACGGTTTCGGCAATGCCGCACACCTAATCACGCAAGTCGCCGTTTACGAGAAGAAGGAAGTTTACGCGTTCACGCGCTCGGGTGATAAAGCCGGCCAGAACGAAGCGCGTTCGTTAGGCGCACATTGGGCAGGGGGATCGGATGAACCGCCGCCGGAAAAACTGGATGCTGCAATTATTTTTGCGCCGCTAGGCCCGCTTGTTCCGGTCGCGCTGCGGGCGCTGGCCAAAGGCGGCATCGTGGTCTGCGGCGGAATTCATATGACCGACATCCCGCGCTTTCCATATGTCGATCTTTGGCAGGAGCGCGTAGTTACTTCGGTAGCGAACCTCACTCGGCGAGATGGCGAAGAATTCCTCAAGATCGCGCCGCGCGTGCCAGTTAAAACGAAAGTTGAAACGTTTCCGGTTGAAGACGCGAACACAGCGCTCGACAGGTTCCGCTCCGGCAAACTTGACGCTACTGCGGTGCTCAAGGTTTCCTGATACTATCGTCCAATGTCATCCTCTCATCTTCCCGCTGAGCAAAACGCATCTGGCGAATTTCAGCGGCAAGAAGATGCGTTTCGCGAGTGGATTTCGAATGATGGATCGACTCCATTTCCCGCAGCAGTCGGTCGTTATCATCTTTACATTTCGCTGGCGTGCCCGTGGGCGAGCCGAACGTTTATTTTTCGCAGGTTGAAAGGGCTCGAGGCGGCGATCGGCATGACGATCGTCGATCCGTTTCGCGATGAGAAAGGGTGGGCCTTTCGTGATCCGGAACTGAGCAAGCCCGGGTCGGACCTAAGGAATCTCGATGAATTCGAATCGACCGACCCGGTGAACGGCTTTCATTACTTGAGTGAGGCCTATCGCGCAACCGATCCAAATTTCAAAGACCGTGTCACCGTTCCAGTGCTTTGGGACAAGCAAAAGAAAAGGATCGTAAACAATTGTGAAGACGACATTTGTCCGATGTTCAACAGCGTGTTCAATGAGTTCGCCAAAAACAAGAGTGTCGATTTTTTTCCAAAGGACATCGTGACGGAGCAGGCCAAGCTTTCGGATTTTCTCTATCACAACATTAACAATGGCGTTTACCGGGCCGGCTTCGCCACCCGGCAGCAGCCCTACCAGAGAGCATGCAAGAGATTGTTCGACGCCCTGGATGAAATCGAGAAGCGGCTAACGAGCAGCCGCTACCTATTCGGGAAGGGCATCGTCGAATCCGATTGGCGACTCTTTTGCACGCTGATTCGCTTCGATGTCGTTTATCATGGTCATTTCAAATGCAATCTGCGGCGGATTATCGATTATCCGAATTTGCAGGCTTACCTGTTGGATCTCTATCAGCAGCCGGGAGTTTCTGAAACGGTCAGCATCGATCACATCAAACGCCATTACTACATGAC
>CAZFZG010000024.1:0-10058 GCA_964523205.1 uncultured Chthoniobacteraceae bacterium
CTCCCTTCGTCAGAGACTTCATCGCCTTGCTCGTGATACTCAGCGTCGGCGTTGACCTGCCAAAGATCGTAAAGTTTGGCGTCGGCCAGAATGTTTTCCACGCACAACATTGCTGTCATCATGGCGTGATCCTGGTTGTTGTATTTGTGCATTCCGTTGCGGCCGACCAGATGCAGGTTGGGGTATTTCGCGTCCAACTCCTGGCGAATGGTGGCGACGTGGCGCGCGTAATCATCGTCGTAAACAGGATATGCCTTTTTCTGGCGAACGACTGTTCCATCGACAACATCGCCTTCATAGGCCAAACCGATCCGGATCAGTTCGCGCTTTGCCAGCTCGATCAGCTCTTCGTCTTTGGAATCCCAAAGACCGTCGCCCTCGAAACAGAAATATTCCAGGCCATAACAAGCTTTGTCGGGATCAGGAACCATTTCCGGCGACCAGGATTTGAAATTCTGCACGCGCCCAACCTTGACACGCGGATCGTGAATATAGATCCAGTTGTCTGAGAATTTGTTTCGCTCTTTCAGGATCAGCATCACGGTGAGAAAGTCGCGATACTTCAAATTTTCGGCTGCACGCCGGGTGCGATCGGAAACTTCAGGGCGGATTCCACACACCAATTCGCGCATCGGCGCTGAGGAAATCACGTGCTCGGTTTCGATTGACCGTTGGTCTCCGTTGCGATCCTTGAATTGGACGGTCCAGGTCGATGTTGAATCGTCGTAAGCGCAGCCGTTCACGCGCGCGCCCAACTCGACTTTGCCACCCATCGTCTTCACTTTGGCAGCGGCCGTTTCCCACATCATGCCCGGACCTTTGCGCGGATAGCGGAATGAATTGATCAGTGTCTTTATGACTTTAGTGCGGTCGCCGGTCGGCGAACGTTGAGGCAGCAGCGCGTTTTTGATCGCGCTGCCCAGGGAAAGTCCGCGGATTCGCTGGGCAGCCCAGTCAGCCGAGATTTCCTTGCAACTCATCCCCCAGACTTTTTCGGTGTAGCTCTTGAAGAAAATGTTGAAGAGCCGTTTACCGAATTGATTGCTGACCCACTCCTCAAAATTTCGCGGATCCCGCACCGGAAAAAGGCGTGCCTTGAGCCACGACAACACGCACAGAGTCGATCTTACGACGCCGAGTTTTATCAGCGCTTCGAAAGGCTTGAGCGGGTAGGTGAAAAATTTTCCGTCGTAATAAATCTTAGACGAGCGCGGTCGGTGCAGCATGTCGTTAGGCAAAATTTCCGTCCAAAGGTCCTCGACCGCTTTAGACTTGGAGAAGAACCGGTGACCACCGATATCGAATCGGAAACCTTTGTAGACACTCGTGCGCGCTATGCCGCCGACATAGACTGGATCCGCTTCCAAGACGACGACGGCGACCCTATTTTTCGAAAGCAAATAGGCCGCGGACAGTCCCGCCGGTCCGCCTCCGATAATCGCGACGGTTGTTTTCATCATTAGTCAGGCCACCCAGTTGCCGCGGGTAAAATTCCAAACACACCAAACCTGCACGCTCAGGCTGACGGCGCAGGCGATGATCGCCACGGCCATTCCTAGCGCCCACACCGGCAGCGGCGGGAGGCGAAATTGACGCAAAAAATGCAAAAAAGCGAGCACGATCAGCGCGTGGACGCAGAACTCGTAACGAAGCATGCTTTCCATATCAAGCGAGGCAACGCTGCTAACGGAGATGTAATAGATCACTGCCGCACAAAAATAGATGCCCACGCGCGTTTGCCATTCAGTCGCCTGGCGGATTGCGGGAACCAGTTCGACGATCGCAATCGCGATCAAAAGCAAAGCGCCGATTGTCATCGCCATCTGACTCATCTGTGTTGGGTCGTTCAGCTGCGGCAGCAACCAGTGATAATTGGAAGGGCGAAACACCGCGAAGTAGTCCGGTTCAATATTCCAACCGGCCGCTTGGGTAAGCATGTATATGTCCCAGCGACCCCAGCGCACCTGGCAATACACGAAGAAGGAAATCGCGCCGAAGATCGCCGCGAGGGTCACCGCGATCGCGCTGCCGTAATTTTGCCACCAACGTCGCGGATCACGCAATGCACTCCAGCCTTTGGTAAAGATACGGCGGACAATTGGAAACGCAGCGCACGGAACGCCAACAATGCGCGTTGCCGACATGATCATTCCATGGAGCGCGGCCCAAACTTTCGCGGCGCGGCCGTCCTCGCTACTCCAGTAGATGAAACCGAGCAGCGCCATGAGAAAAAGCGATTCGGAATAGCCAGCGATCAGAAAAAACGCGGCCGGATGCGCGACAATCGTCAGAGCGCCAAAAAAGCGTAGCGCGCTCGAGAGTTTCCAGCGCTCGCAGAAAAGAAAGAAGTAGGTCCAAAAACCCCAGGCGGCGAGTTGAGCGGCTAACGGCAGAGCGGCTTCGGTATCGATTCGCAGGATCCACTGAAGCAAACCAGCCAGGACCGGATAGGCTGGAAAGAAGGCGACGTTGGAAACCTCCATCACTTTATGATCAATCGGTGGGACGATTGTTTGATACCCGTGGTCAACAATATTACCGAACCAATAACCATCGTGCTGGACCAGGCTCTCGTAGCGGTAGGAAAACGAACCCTCGGGCGCCAACATAAATACGGCCAGTGCCAATTGGGCCAGGGTCAGTAAGAGGCCCAGTAACCATGGCCGGAACAGAAACTTAGAATGGATCACGTCAGCACCCGGGAGGGCTGAGGAAAGACCAAAGGCTTCGGGATTGCAAGAACTAGTCGCCTTGGGGGCAAGCGTGTTCGCTAGCGACATAAGTTAGGGTGATGGCCGTTTGACGGCGGGCTTACCCATTTATTCGCGCGGCAATCGTTCTGTAGCCGCTCGCTGTGCCCAGCGTCGCCCACGGGGGCGGCAGCTACAAGATCAGATCGACAACGTAAAGCTCGCTCCGCACCACGTTGCTTGGCATCTACGCGGCCGCCTCCGCCTGGGCGTCAACAAGTTCGAAATAAAGTTGCTCGTAACGCTCCGCGGCCGTGGCCCAGGAAAAATTCCGAATCATCGCGCGCTCCCGCAGTTTCCTCCAAAGTTCCTGATCGCGGAAAGTTTCCCCGGCCCGCTTGATCGCATCCCAAAAGGCTTCGGTTGAATATTCGTAGCAGAGAAATCCGTAACCACTGTCGTCGACCGGATCGTAATCTTCGATGATTTCCTGAATCCCGCCGATGGCGCGCGCTACCGGAAGCGCTCCGTATTTCAAATTGTACATTGCGCTCAACCCGGCCGGCTCGAACTGCGACGGAATTAAACTGATGTCCATGCCCGCTTCGAAAACGTGTGCGCTTTTTTCGTCGTAACTTCGGCGATACGCGAATTTGGTTGGAAACTTTCGGGCCGCGACGGCGAGGGCAGTTTCGTAAGCTGGATCGCCTTCGCCGAGGATGACCAGACGAACATCGTCCGTCAGGAGTCGATCGAGCAGGGGGACCAGAATGTCGAAACCTTTTTCGGAAACGACCCGGGTGACCATTCCGAAAACAGGGCCGCGCGGTTCCTGGTCCAGTCGCAAGCCGTTAAGAAGCGCAGTGCGGCACAATTTTTTGCCCTGGAGATCGGCCGGCGAGTAATTCGCCGGGATTAGCTCATCGGTCTCCGGATTCCAGCGATTGTAATCGGCGCCGTGCAGAATGGCGGAGAGTTTGTGAGAATTTTCCCGCAGGACGGCGTCCAGGCCACAACCGAATTCGAGCGTTTGAATCTCGCGCCGGTGCCGCTCGCTTACAGTCGTAAGTCTGTCGGCGAAAAGAATTCCGCCTTTGAGAAAATTGAGTTTTCCGAAAAACTCGACGCCGCGCAGCGTAAAGAAGCGTTCGTGGAGATTGGTCAGACGAAAATCGAGTCCCCAGAAATTTCCCTGCTCGGCAACGTGATGGAGGGTGAGCACGGTCGCGAACGGCAGTCGATGCGCTTTGACATAAACCGGCACCAGCGCGGGCGGCCAATCGTGAACGTGCAATATCTGCGGCGTGGGAGTTAAGCGGCGAGCCAATTCCACCGCCGCCTTGCTAAAAAAAATGAAGCGCGCGGCGTTGTCCTCATAAGGAACGCCGTGCTCACCGTAAATTCCGTCGCGATCGAAAAACTCATCGCAGCGGACTAAAAACAACTGCACGCCGCTCGCGGTGTGACCTTGAAGGTACTCGGCGATGAAAGTCTTTTCGCCCACGCGAACATCGACCGTCACCCCGGTATCTTCTTCCTTGAATGCGGGATTCTCGCGGATCTCGCGATAAAACGGTAACGCGACTGCAACTTCGTGCCCCCGCGCTCGCAATTCGTGCGGAAGCGCGTCCATCACATCGATGAGCGCGCCGGCGTGCAACATCGGCGGACCTTGGGCGGTGATCATCAAAATCCTCATCGGTTCATCGATGTTCCTCATTGCCTCTTTCATGTCAAAGCAATCGGGCAACCCAATCGCTTTTGACCGAACAATCCCGTAGCTTCAGGCCTTCAGCGTGCACCCGCTGAGCGCCTGGGTTTTTTTGCTTTTGCAGCCGGCAGATACTCGCGCTTCACCCATTCAAGCGCTTGCTCTCGATCTTTTAACGCGCCCTCCAATTGTCGCGTTTCGACAGCTTCCAGGATTTCCCCGAACTTCGGCCCAGGCTTCATTCCGAGCGCAATTAAATCGTCGCCGCGCACTAATGGCGGCGGAATAATCGGCTCGTTGGCGAATTCCTCCCGCTTCCGCAAGAGAAATTCGTAATTGTCCATCATTCGATGACTGCTCGCGCAATCGACGCGATGGAGCTCGAGTTCTTCCCCAAAGGTCGGGCGCGCCATGAATCGCTTCAGTTTCGCGACTCGCATGTTTGGAACGTCCTTGAAGACCATGTGCTGTCGCACCATCTCCACCGCGGCATCGATCTCTGCCCGGGAAAACCGCAACCGCTCCATGATCGATTCCGTCATCGTTGCCCCGATCCGGTCGTGATCGTTGAAACGGATCCGGCCAGTTTCATCGACAGTCGCCGTGACCGGTTTCGCCACGTCGTGAAGTAAGACAGCGAAGATCAGCGGCACCGAGACTTTTTCGGGCAGCAGTTCCAACATCAATCGCGTGTGCTGAAAGACGTCACCTTCAGGATGGAATTGCTCGGGCTGCAAACAACCTTTCATGGCCTCGAGCTCGGGCAGGATCACCCGTAGCAAACCGCTTTCGTCCAGCAAGTCCCAGCCCCGCAACCGACTTGGCGACAGAAAAATCTTCACTAGCTCGTCGCGAATCCGCTCCGCGCTGATCTGATTGATCGAAGCAGCGTTCTTAACCAGCGCATTCCACGTTGCATTGTCGATCTTGTAATCGAGTTCCACGGCAAAGCGAATGGCGCGCAGCATTCGCAGGCGATCTTCTTCGAAACGCTGGCTCGGGTTTCCAATTGCGCGAATTAACTTCGCCTCGATGTCGGCGCGTCCCCCGACGAAATCGATCACCTCGTCCTTTTGCGGATCGAAAAACATCCCGTTGATGGTGAAGTCGCGCCGCTTGGCGTCTTCTTCCGGCGACGAGAACCGCACGTTGACCGGATGCCGATGGTCGAGGTAAGCGCCGTCCGATCGAAAAGTCGCAACTTCGAAATTGAATCCATTCTCTACCACAACGACGACTCCGAAGTGGGCGCCGACGGCATAAGTGCGGGGAAAAAGCTCTTGGACCACGTCGGGTGTCGCGTCAGTGGCGACATCGAAATCCTTCGCCGGCAAGCCGCGCACCAGGTCACGGACGCTACCGCCGGCGAAGTAGGCGACGTGACCGTGGTTGCGCAAACGCTCCGCGATCTCGCGCGCATTTTTTTCCATCGCCGACATTTTCATAGATGAGGTAGTGGCGGTTCAACGAACCGCCACGCTATTCAGCATCAGTGAGCGGGCGATTGAGGTCAATCGCCCCTACCTTACACCGTCGCCGACGCTTTCTTCTCAGTTCGGAAAGAATGAATGATGAAGAAAACGACCGCAATGCAGATGCAGGAGTCGGCCACATTGAACGCCGGCCAGGGATGGGCCAGTGGCACGTGCAAATCGAACAGCAGAAAATCAATCACGTGACCGTAAAGCAACCGGTCGGTTAGATTCCCGAGCACGCCCGCGAGCAGCAAAGAGAGTGAGAGATCGCGCCAGACGTTTGGTATCCACCAAACTGATCTGGTTTCGCTTGCTTGCTTGGGCCGGGCTAGGAGGAGAACCAAAGCGAACAAAGCCGCCAGGCACGAAATCACGATGAAAAAGGCGTTGTTGTTCTTGAATGAACCAAAGGCCGCGCCAGTATTCGTGATGTTAACTATGTGAAAAAAATTCTGTATCACGACTGGCGGTGGCCCGTTTGGATCTATGTAGTGCATCACGAGATATTTCGTAACCCGATCAAGCAGGTAGAGCGGCAGCGCGAGAAAAAAAACGTACTTCATGTCGATCTTCGTTCCACGACTGCTTCGCACCGATCGCACAGGTCAGGATGGGTTTTGCTTTTCCCGACATAGTCGCGGTGCCGCCAGCAGCGCGCGCATTTTTTGAAGGAAGTTTTTCTAACAGTGGCGCTCGCTTCTTTTGCCGGCTCGATAGTCAGGTCGCTTACGATAAAGAATTCCTTCAGCTCCCCTTGGTCGATCTTGCCTGTCGGGTCGGTGTTCGTTTTCAACACGACCGCCGCTTCCAGTGAATTGCCGACTAGTTTTTCCTGCCGCGCTTTTTCGATTGCCTGGCCAATCACTCCACGAAGTCTCAACAATTCCTCCACGGTTTTAGTGGCGGCTGTTCCGCGGTCTTTTGCTCGCGGGAACTCTTCGAGATGAACGGATGCGCTGGCATTGGAATGCGCCCATGCTTCATCGGCAGTGAAGGCAAGAACCGGTGCCAGCAACTGGCAAAGCGCACGGAAGATTTCGTGCATCGCCGCTTGCGTGGCACGACGCCGTCTCGAGTCCGACGCGTCGCAATACATCCGGTCCTTGGTGATGTCGATGTAAAGACTGCTGAGATCGACCGCGCAGAATTGATTCAGGGTATGATAAACCTTGTGAAACTCGAACGTTTCGTAAGCAGCACGACAATCTCTGATGACTTGATCGAGTCGCTCCAGAATCCAGCGATCAATCAGAGTTAAATCCTCTTTCCTGCTTTCCTGTTTTCCTGAGCGGTAATCGAAAAGGTTTCCCAACAAGATCCGCAGCGTATTTCGAATCCGTCGGTAAGTGTCGCCAAGCCGCGTAAACATTTCCTCCGAGAATGGAACGTCATCGGTGTAATCGATGCTGCTTGCCCAAAGCCGGACCAGATCGGCGCCGTGTTTGCCGACGAAATGGCCGGCATCCATCGGTTTGTCGTAAGTGCCGGACTTGGAAATTTTCTTGCCATCGAGATCGACCACGAACCCATGAGTGACGCAGGTCTGGTAAGGCGCGCGATCCTTCAAGGCGATGCTGGTCATAAGCGAGGATTGAAACCAGCCACGATGTTGATCGGTCGCCTCGAGATACATGTCGGCCGGATCGCGCAGCTCGGGGTGAAGCGCACACACCGCCTGGTGCGAAACGCCGCTGTCGATCCAAACGTCGATAGTGTCGTTACGTTTAGTGGTGCCTGTCGGCAGCCCCAGCTGCTTCGCCAGATCGGCATCGTCCAACTCGAACCAAATGTTCGAGCCACGCTCCGCAACCAGATCCGCGAGTTTGCGAATTACCTTGGCATCGAGGATCGCTTTGCCGTCCGCCGAATAGAAAACGGGCAGTGGCACGCCCCAGCTGCGCTGGCGGGAGATAACCCAATCGGGACGGGACTCAACCGTGCCGGCGATCCGGTTCTCGCCCCAGGCCGGAATCCATTTCACTTCCTTGTGAATCGCCTCCAGAGCGCGCGGCCGCAGATCATCGATCCGGATAAAGAACTGCTCGACGTTGCGGAAGATGATCGGCGTCTTCGAGCGCCAACAGTAGGGATAGCTGTGGTGAAAATTTTTGGCGCCTAACAAATTGCCGCGCTCGCGAAGCAACTTCACCACGTCGGCGTTGGCATCGAAAACATATTTACCGGTGAGATTTGGCAGACCGGCTTCGTCAGTGAGCCTTCCGTGATCGTCGACCGGTGACAGGATCGCCAGTTTGTTTACCCGCCCGAGATTGTAATCGTCCTCGCCGTGACCGGGCGCGATATGGACCGCGCCTGTGCCGGAGTCCATCGTCACGAAGTCGGCCGTTAATACGATCGAATCACGATCAAGGAATGGATGACGAGCCTTTATCTTATCAATCTTCGCACCCGGAAATGAGGTGAGCGGTTCACCGATCGGTTCGAATTTCGTGTTTGCGGAAAATTGTGGCACCAGTTTGTCGGCGAGTAAGAGCGTTTCGGAAACGCCGTCGCCCGAAAATTCCTGGACCACATAACGTTCTTTTGGATCGACTGCGATGGCGAGGTTGGCCGGCAGAGTCCATGGCGTCGTAGTCCAGATCGCGATGCTTGCCTTATCTTTCCAATCACCGCTCGCGATCGGAAATTTCACATAAACCGCGGTGTCGTCGCGCTCCTGATATTCGACCTCAGCCTCGGCCAGCGCCGTCTGCGCGCCGGTGCTCCAGAACACCGGCTTCTTCGATTGATAAACGAGACCTTTCTCAACGAAAACGGCGAACGCGCGCAGAATTTCCGCTTCGTATTTCGGATCGAGAGTCAGGTAGGGATGTTCCCAATCGCCTAGCACGCCGAGCCGTTTGAACTGCTGGCGCTGAAGATCGACATATTTCAACGCGAACGCTTCCGATCGCTTCCGCACTTCGAGCGGGGAAAGATCGCGCGATTCCTTCACGACTTTGTATTCGATCGGCAACCCGTGGCAGTCCCAACCCGGAACGTAAGGCGCACGTTTGCCAAGCATGGTTTGGGATTTCACCACGAAATCTTTCAGGATTTTGTTGAGAGCGGTGCCCATGTGGACGTCGCCGTTGGCGAAGGGCGGGCCGTCATGCAGAACAAAGAGTTCCCGGTCGTTGCGCGCCTTCTGGATTTGCTGATACAGGCGCGCATCGTCCCATTTCTTGAGCAGCTCCGGCTCGCGCGTGGCCAGATTCGCCTTCATCGGAAAATCGGTCCGGGGCAGGTTGATCGTGTCTTTGTAATTCTGACTCATGGCAATGCCCGTCCGGCTCGGACTGCCAGTCCGGCTCGGACCGCTGCTACCTAGCATCCGCTTCCGGACAAATCAACGGAACGACCCTGGCCGCAAAAACCTTGGTCCGGGATACGACCAGCTGTCATCTGGTTTACGAATCAGGTGACAACATGATTTCAACAACCAGCTTGAGTGAGACGACCAGCACGACGCTGCGGCGAGCCGTCGTGACTTTGCCTCCGAAACGGCGGAGCAGACTTCTTCGTGAGACGACCGCGATTGCGGCAGTATCGGTTCCGGCGGTTTCGCACCGGCATTCGAGAATGAAACGCTCCGGCCAAATGTCGGTGCATTGGCGAACCGGACTCCACAGCCAACAACCGAGCGCAATCAGAGTCTCGCCTGAAATTTTCGGCACCCGGGCAGCATAACCCGACGCCTAGTACGGTTAGCTTTACCTCCGCCGACTCGAGCGGACAAAATCAAATCATATTCGGTTTTCAGACACCCGAATCTGCTTAGGGTGCTGTCGTCGACTTTGGCCATGGCAAGATGTTTCCACGTACAATCGGGTAACCCGGTAAATCTGAAACCTAAGCCACCAATTCTTCGAACTTTCGAAGCGATATCGACATCATCGATCGCATTGATTCGAGCGACGTTTTCCTGGCACGGCAGCAGAACCTGACTGGGCTTCCCTAAATCAGCAGTCACAGCAATCTTCGGTCGACATTGATGGCGGCGCCGACGTCTGCGGCTGCTCTGGCGTTGCACCGGCCTTATTAAAAAAAGGGGCGCGGACCATACATCCAGTCACGAGCTCGGTTCCGATTCAGCTCCCGATGAAAGTAAAGCCGCTTCTAGGCGCGATAGCCGCTTGCCTTCTGGCAACCAGTTTCGTCGTCGAGAAGAGTGACGCCGCC
>CAZFZG010000024.1:10158-22397 GCA_964523205.1 uncultured Chthoniobacteraceae bacterium
GATAGCCGCTTGCCTTCTGGCAACCAGTTTCGTCGTCGAGAAGAGTGACGCCGCCGCCCTGATGACGGCTAACCCGGTAACGGGGAACATCGACTTCGGCGGCGTCGTGACTTTTGACACCATGTCATTGGCGACAGCGACGCGAGTGAGCATCTGGAATAGTTCCTTTGTTCTCCAGGATTCGGGTTCGTTCTCGTCGGTCGCCCCCGGGACAAATGCCACCATGGTTCCATGGATTTTCAATCCGTCCACCGCTACGCCCGCTCTTTGGAAAGTGGGCGGTTTCACGTTCGATCTTAGCTCTGCCTCGGTGGCTACTCAGAATGCCAACTTCCTTAACGTAACCGGACTCGGCACGGTCAGCGGCAACGGCTTTGACGCGACTCCAGGGGTTTGGACCTTTTCGTCCAGCAACTCGAACGGTTCAAACAGCACCACCTTTGGCTTTCAAGCAACCACCGACCCAGTGCCGGAAAGCAGCACTACGGTGTTATTGATAATCGGCGCGCTCGGCCTTGCCGCTTTGCGCTATTTCCGGAGGCGAGCTGAAGCAAGCTAACTAAAATGAAGCATCAAATTTTCTGCAGCCGAGGCCGACCGATTGTGGGAGAATGTCGATTCATGAAAAACGCCCAAGCACGGATGCTGGCAATTTTGGCAGCCGGTTTGCTTGGCGCAGGCGCGTTTTCACACACGACTAACGCCGCTCCGATCACCGGCACAATTGACTTTGGCGGCGTTGTCACCTTCGACACGATGTCGCTCGCCACTGCCACGCGGGTCAACGTTTGGCAGCCGTTCCAAGGCGGACCAACCGGTTTTTCGATGGTGCTGAGTGATACAGGCAGTTTTTCCAGCATCGCTGCGGGAACCCAGGCCGCCATGGCGCAATGGATCTTTAATCCATCCACCAACACTCCGGGTCTGTGGAGTGTGGGCGGGTTTACTTTTAATCTGAGCTCTTCTACAATTGTGACGCAGAACTTGACTTTTCTGGATGTTACGGGCATCGGCACAATCACGAGCACCAATTCAAGTTTTGATCCAACTCCTGGGACTTGGAGTTTCACCTCGAGCAACGCGAACGGACAAAACCAAGCAACCTTTAGTTTTCAAGCGAATGCGTCGGCAGTTCCTGAACCAAGCACGCTGGCCTTACTTGGCCTCGGCGCTGGCGGCCTGATTTCGTCGCGCAAACGCCGGGAAAAGGTTTGATCTACGCCTAAGATCAAGCACTCCGAGGATCGATATCTCTTAAGACTCGATCTGTTCTTCTGCCATCGGCAGCGGGCAAACAATATTCCCCATCCCGAGGGTTTTGTCGTAAGATGGAGGTGCCCATGAAAAGAAATTCCAGTTTGCGCACGGGCCTGGCTCTTATTTTGTGCGCGGCCGGAGCTGCCTTGATGGTCGTGAGTTTTAAACCAGCGACGCCAGGAACCGAATCGGGACTCAAGCTCGCATTCAAGAAATTAAATGTTAACCGGATCAAAACCGATCTGGGCAAGGGGGTCTTGCTCGACCAGAACGTTAATCAGAATGTCGCCCAACCCGCCAATCAGCCAACTTTCGGTCACCCGATTATCAGCGGCATCGGCGGATTTGGTTACGAACAGAACTTGCGTCTGGACCCGACAGATCCAACTCATATTTATACGAGCGTACCCGGCTCCGCGGCGGCAAACACGAGCTGGATCTGGCATTCGCTCGACACGGGCAAGACTTTTAAATGGGTGCCGGCCGCGACCCCACTCGAAGGAAAGGTTACCACCTGCGCTGGCGGCGGTGATACGGAACTTGGCGTGGACTCGGCTGCTCATCTTTATTTTAACGACCTGACCCTGGCAAATTTCAGCGTTTCACGTTCGGATGATAACGGCGTGACTTTCACGTGCAGCAACACCGGCGTGCCCGACGCGGGAGTCGATCGGCAATGGTACGTCATCGACGGCGATCCAACGAACGGCGGTACGCTTTACCTGGCCAACGACGAAGTTGGGCCAGGTGGAGTGAATTGCGGCAATGGCATCGGCGGGAGTGCTGGCAACAACGTCCTGGTCATGTATCGCTCCCCCGCCAACGGTGCTCTTGGCGCGACCGCTGGTCTCTTGTTCGGCCCTGCGAATCACATCACCGCCAGCGGCAGTTGCGACGAAGGGATCATGGGCAATGACGAGATCAGCCCGGTGGCCACCAAGACTGGTCAACCGAATGGACTTGGCGGATTCACTCAACTGACTTCGGCCGTGAAACACATTTATGTGATCCACGATAATACCGCCCTCAACCAGATCCGGATCGGCCGTTGCTTTCCGGTCGACTTTGTTCCTCCGAACGTGCCGGGCATTCCGAACGTGAATGATCCGAGCGGATTGAATTGCACTGATCTCCTGGTCAAGGACCTCAACGCGGGTTTTGGAACCTTCAGGACGGGCGCAAATTTTCCAACCATGGCGATCGATAAATCGGGCAATCTTTACGCCGTCTGGGAGCAGGCGCGTGCGGACGCCACTGGCATTGTCCTCGGCGACACTGTGCTTATGTATTCGTATTCGACTAACGAGGGTAACACCTGGTCGACACCGAGGCAGATCGATACTTCCGGGTCACCCGACGGCGTGTTACACAACAACGTTTTTGCCTGGATCAACGCCGGTGATGATGGGCGCGTGAACATTGCCTGGTATGGAACGACCACGCTTTCGAATCCGAATGATCCCGCCTGCGGGTCAAACACGTTGGTGCCGTTTCCGCCTCCGGCGCCGCCCAGTCGGAACATTAATGGACCTGACGCGACCACAGGTGCTCTTTGGAGTTTGTGGTTTGTCCAAAGTTTGAACGCCCACGATGCCAGCCCAACTTTTACCGCGCCCATTCGGGCAAGCTCACATCATGTCCATAGCGGAACGATTCAAACGCTGCTTGGAGGTCAATGCGGTGATCGACAGGACCAGGGTGACTTCCTGCAACTGCGCACCGGAGCACTTGGCGAGGCGCAAATTAGTTATGCCGACTCGAACAGTATCACGCATACTCTCGCATCGCATGCCATGTTCGTTAGGCAAGACAGCGGCACCGGACTCATTGCTGGCTCTTCACCAGTTAATATCGCCGGTTTAAGGCCATTTAACGGAGTCACCGACCCGAGCGGTGATGCCAAATACGAAGCTGCCGGAATGAGCAGTGTGAATATGCCCCAGCTCGACATTATTGCTTCGAACGTTTCGCTGGTGACTAGCGCTAGCGCACCATGTTCCGACGCAGCGGGCTGCTACAAGGTCGTGATGCAATTGAACAATCTGAGTTTGGCCGGGCCCGCGACGCCCGATACAGACACCGATCTCGTCTGGCTCACCCAATGGTTTGTGCCGTCGCTCACTGATTCAAAGGGTGGAAGAAATTTCCATGTCTATGCCGAATCGTTTAACGGCGCTGCGTTGCAATGCTTCACGGCTCAGAATGCCGTGGCAGTTAACGGCGGTGGATTCAGCATGGCTTATCCGGGCGGCCTGACCGCGCTGCCGGCCGCGAATTGCCAATCCACCCTCGGCCCTAATGGCACAATCACGATTTATGTCCCTCTTTCGATGGTGAACGAGCCGGGTGCGATTGACAATCGGTTACACGAAGTCACGGCTAGTACCATGACACTTACGCAACCTGCCAACACTAATCCGGATCTAATTGGCTCGGGCGAAGCCGGTTCACTCTTCAACCTGATCGATGTCGCCCAAGGTTATGTCTTTGACCCGGATCTGAAAGGTGCGGTTTCCCGGAAGACTCATGGAACTGTGGGCACGTTCGACATCGATCTGATGCCGCCCGCGGCCGGCATCGAAGACCGTAGTGGTGGCCCAAATGGTGATTTCCAGATTGTCTTTACCTTCACGAACAATCTTGTTAGCGTGACGGGCGCCACTGTCAGCGGCCACGATCCAACGAGCGGGACCGGCACGGTTAGTGGCCCCATCGTTGTCGGACCTAATCCCAGCTTGGGCCTGGCTGCCAATCAGTGCCAGGTCAATCTGACCGGCGTACCCAACGCCCAGAGAATCTCGCTAACTCTGTTTGGGGTAAATGAGGGTACGAAGACCGCGGATTACTCCGTGCAAATGGGCGTGCTCTTAGGGGACGTGGATGCCACCGGTCGGGTCGACGGAAACGATGTCTCCGACGTGCAAAGTCACACCCGCCAGACGACAGACGGCACCAATTACCGCTACGATGTGGACCTCTCTGGCCGCATCGACGGAAACGATGTCTCGACAACACAAGAACACACCCGGACCGGGCTTCCTTCGTCTCCCTGACAGACGCCGCGCGCTCCGCTAAGCGGATCTCCTATATTCTATATAATATAATAGGTAGGGCGAGTTGCGACGCTGATCGACGAGTTCGGTCAGCCCGCTTTTTTCGCTCGAAACACAGGTAAGAGTAATCGCTCACCCCTTGGCGCAGCCGAATCGCGGCGTTTGGCGCTACACAAATTCAGTCGCGGCCGCTGTTCAGAGTCAGACACGCCAGACGTTGACCAACGCGAACTTCCGGGGACGACGTAAATGCCAACTGCATCATCGACGGTAACGATATTGCCGCGGTAAAGGGCGAGGCCCGCACATCGTCGCCCTGATCGCCATAGGAGGAATACGGCGTCCTGCTGAGGGGAAAGTTTCAGCCCCACAGACTCACTGCAATATTAATGGAAATCGAGTAAGGTCATGTCTACCATATCTTCAGTATTTTCAATTAATATTCTTGACTTTTCAGATCCGAACTCGCTAAGAATCGCGCCTGAGCTTCGAGCAAGATGAACAGAAGATTCAGGAGCGTCAGGATTCATCCGACACCAGCAGTTTGCTTCAAACAGGTTACTAAAAATTTTTCAGTCGGCAAGGCATCCGGCCACAACCGATTCTTCGATTGAACCCTAAGAACTACAAGACCTCATGAATAAGAATCACTCATCTAAATCAGGTTTCATCACTACGCGTAACGTCGTTGGGCTTTTTCTAGGCACAGCGGCCATTTCGCTGGCAATGATCAGCTTCGCCGCAGGCCCATCCAACCAACTTAAGATAAACAAGCAGCCTGTCGCGAGAGGCCAGCGGCCAGGCATCAACCTAAATGTCGCTCCAGCGCCGTCCGCACCCACGCCTGCGACCGGAACGCTTAGGTCAACCAACATTGGCTCGGCCAACGAGCTCAATTGGAACGACACCACCGGCACCATACTCAACCTCACTTTCTTCGCGGGCAGCGGCACGTGCGCAGTCCCACAGTCGTGCAGCACTTTCACCCTCACCATCGATCCTTCTGTGGCCGCGGCTTCGGCAGGCTACGACCCGACGAAATACGTTATTTTCATAGAGATCTCGTGGCAGCAGGCGCAGGTGGACTACGATACGTGGATGTGTTCGGGAGCCGGCAATTGCACCCAAGCCAATGTCATAGCGTCAAACGCTTCGGTATCCGATCCCGAGGTCATCACGCTTCCTACCAATACGCCGGCTGGCGTCTATACGATTAATGCGGTCAATACAACGGGCGCGCCCGTGCCGGTGGGCGGCGTGGCTTACCTGCAGCTGATACCGCCGAGCGGAGGTTGCAATCCCGCGATCACCAACTGCGCTCCGCCGCGCTATCAAAATTACCCGGCCGGAGTCGGCCAGGCAGATGACGCCGGCGAACCCTCGATCGGCGTGGATTGGGACCCAAACGTTGCCAGCCTCAGGGACATTAGTTCGTCAGATTTCACGACTGGCACGATGCGCAAGAACACGGGCGGCGTGGCGTTCTTTAAGTCGGGTGGACATAATTGGCGCGTAAATTTTGATGACTGCCCATCGCCCGCCGTGAACAAATGGGAAGACGTGTCTGCTACCTTCGATCAGCAATTTGTCCTGACCGATCCAATCGGCTTCGTCGATCACTATAGTTCCGCTCCGCTTGGTCTTAATAATCCTTTTAATCCTAATTCACCGCACACCCCGGGTCGGGTCTTCACATTGGATTTGGTCGGCGGTCAGGGTAACAGCCTTGGCGCATTCTCAGATACTGACGGCAATGCCTACACGCCTGGCGGCAACGGCGGTCCTGGGCAAGGCCCAGACCATGAAACGCTGGGCGGTGGACCCTACAATCCGAATTCCACACCCCCGCCGCCTCCTCAGGTCATCGCCTACGGATCTTCAGCATCTCCAAACGCGATCTACTACTGTTCGCAAAACATTGTCGCCGAAGCTGAGTGTTCGCGTAGCGATGATGGCGGCCAGACCTTTGGTCCCGGTGTGGTCATCTACAACCCGGCTACTTGCACCGGCGGCATTCATGGTCACATAAAAGTAGCGCCAGACGGAACAGTCTACGTGCCGAACTCGTCCTGCGGGACGGGCGCCGCGATGTCAAACGACAACGGCTTAACCTGGACTCAGGTAAACGTGCCTGGGGCCAACAGCAGTCAAGATCCATCGATCGGGATCGGCCAGAACAACGTAGGCAGACCCGCCGGCCAACCAAGCAATACGATTTATCTCGGTTACGTGGACGGGGGCCCCGCCAAGATCGCACATTCTGGCGATCGCGGAATGACTTGGTCAACGCCAATCGATGTGGGACAGGCTTTCGGGGTCACTCATGCAGTGTTCCCAGTGGTGGTGGCTGGCGATGACAACCGCGCTGCTTTTGGTTTTCTCGGGACCGGCCCCGGCCTTGCCACCAATCCGCCCGCAACCTGCGACCCGTACGGCGCCACGCTCAATTGCGCGAACATTTGGCATCTTTACATAGCAACAACTTACGATGGCGGAAATAACTGGATCACAGTTGATGTGACCCCTAACGACCCAGTACAGACCGGTACCGTCTGTCTGCAAGGGACAACTTGCGCTGCTGGACGTAATCTACTCGATTTTAATGACTTCGGCGTCGACGCCGAAGGCCGCGGCGTACTCGGGTACGCCGATGGCTGCGTGAACTGCGGCAACTCGTTCGGAGGCCAGTCCGGCGCGTCCCACGGCACCGTTGCCCGTCAATCTGGTGGCCGGCGTTTGTTTGCGGCATTCGATCCAGTTGAGCCGGCCCCACCGGCTGCTCCGCAGTTGGTTTCAGCGACTTCGCAACCCGGAGGAACGTTGGTTACCTGGCTGGAACCAGATAACGGTGGCTCGCCCATCACCGGCTACGACGTTTGGCGGGGAACGACCAGCGGCGGGGAGACATTTCTCGCACACGTTTCCGGCGAAACTACGACGCAGTACTTGGACACGGCGCCGCCTTCAGGCAACGCGTTCTACTATGCCGTCGCGAAAAATGCCTTCGGCACCGGAACCCATTGCGGTGAGCTTCCGCTCTGTGTCACGGGCTGTACCGTCAACACCGGTAATGCCTGCACCTTCCCGTACGTCCTGGTGGACGGCCAAGGCTCCGCTGGAACCGTCTCGACCGATCCTTCAATGGGAGAACTAACCATTGGCAAGGTAGACATGGGCGAGCCGTTCGTCTCGTGCATTGACAACTCCATGCACATCCTGATGAAGGTAAACAACCTCGATCCGAGCGGCACGGGCAATGTTGCTCTGCCTCCAAACAGCGCATGGCAGATCCTTTTTGCCGTGAACGGTACCGATTCGGCTCAGCACACAATTTATGTTGAACTTGATACGTTCAGCCCGGACACGCCGGCCAATCCTGCTGTCAGCATTGGACGGAGAGATCCATGCTCCGCCGGATGCGGCACGCTCGATAGCGCCATCTGCACCGCAGGCGGTACACCGCCGGGTACCTGCAACATTATCTCGGCTACCACTACCAAGGACGGATACATCGACTTCAAGCTTGACCTTTCCAACACAATCCCCTTCGCTGCACCAGGAGCACCCGGTGTAGGCACCGGGTTTACCTGGGATGGGAGAATGCCTGGAACTGTCCTTGGCACCTCTTCACAGAAGGTCACCGGCAACACTTACTTCTTCCTCGGCGTAGGGGCAGGCTTCCTCGAAACGGTCCAGACCACAACTGGTGGAAGTTATACGCGCATCGGGAATGAAGCGTGTAACTCGGCTATACCGCTGGCGGTTCTCTCAGGTACTCCGCTCTCCGGAAACGCGCCGTTGCTGGTCCACTTCGACGGCACAGCCTCCCGTGAACCTGCAGGCGCGTGCGGAGTCATTAACTCCTACACGATCGACTTTGGTGATGGCACCCCAGGGATGCCGGATACTGCTACGAACAGTACCGGGATCTTCGCGCACACCTACACTGCGGCAGGCGACTACCCAGCCAGATTAACTGTTTCAGACACGGTTGGTCGTACGAGTACGAATACCGCACAGGTGACAGTCTCCGTAGCGAGCGGTGTTAACTTGGTAAGCGTCGTATCACGGATGCAGCACGGCTCGATAACGCCGCCGTTTGAAGTTATCTTGCCACTCACTGGTACGCGCGGAGTGGAATGCCGCAGTAGCGCTTCACTGGGCGCTGGCAATTACCAGATGGTGTTCAAATTTGACGGTCCTCTTACCACCGTGGCCGGTGCGAGCGTCACTACTGGAACCGGCTCCGTGAGCAGCCGTCAAGTTGGGCTAAATAACCAAGAGTATGAGGTCAATCTAACCGGCGTAACTAATGGGCAGTATGTCGCAGTCACCCTCACTGGCGTGGCAGGTGCGCCTAATGGCGGCACTGTGATCAGTCCGCAAATGGGTGTGCTAATCGGTGACGAAGATAAGACCGGTGTGACCGACGGCAGCGATGTCTCTGACGTGCAGAGTGCCACCCGTCAAACAACGAACGGGACAAACTTCCGGCTCGATATCGACGCGTCAGGGCGTATTGACGGCAACGATGTATCGACGACACAGGAAAACACCCGACACAGGCTTCCGTCAACTCCGTGATGAGCAAAGCCAACTGGCTTGATCCGACGTGAAGAATCGATCGGCCGCTCCCTAAAGGAGCGGCCGTCTCGCGTAAGTCTGACGGGTGGCAGTTCTCAAGTGTGGAGCGTTTCAAGAGGGATATGGAGGACGAAACCGTTAAGGAGCGCGTCACCGCAGATCGGAAGCGAGACGCCGACCTCGGGGTCAAAAGCACGCCGACAGTTTTCTTGAATAATCGTGCGTTCTTTCCAACCGATCTGGCACCGGACCGTCTGCGCCAGGCGGTCAGTGCAGCGGTAAATGCAAAGCCACCCTCCTGACGAGAGACTTAGTTTCAAAGTTTAACCGAACGACTTCGCGCTTAACTGGCTTGGCAGAGGTAACTTATTTGACAGTAGCCTTTTTGGCTGCCGAACCGCTCTTTCAGGTGCTCGGCAGTCGCCACCTCCTGGCCCCAACCAGGCGGTAAACCGGCATTAACAGGTCCCAATGCTGTCGGGTGTTTCTGACGGCCGCTTTGCGGTCGTAGAGGTCGGCCGGACACGGTATTTCAACCGTAAACTGCAGCAAGGGTTAAAAAAAACGAAAAATCAACGGTTGTGATACAGCCATTTGGATGGGCTCTTCCGATGCATCATGAGATTTTAAGGACGCTTATATGAAACCGAGATCCCTAGCCGAATGGAGCTCCACCGGTGCCGTGTGGTCGAGCGTCCTACAGGCTGGGAATTCCATAACTTTTAGACTTGACGCCGGTGCGTCATTTCAGATAAAAGGTAACGATGTTTTCTCTAGTCCAGAGCCAACACAGGGCGTTACCGTAGTTAGTGAGAAAAACGAAAAATAAACAGTTAAAGCAAGAACAACTAAAACTCGCCTTCGGGCATAACCCACATGAAAAAATCAATCCTTATCCTTACCGCGGTAGTTTGCCTCCTCGCCTATCAGGCATTCGGGCAAACCATTTCCATAACCGGCGTCAACTCGACGATCAGCGCTGCTTCCGGTAGCTTTGTCGATGTCCAGTTGTCCCTCTCGGTTAACGGAGCCAATTCAATCGGCAACGTCAAATCGATCAATATGCTGCTCAGAACTTTTGCGATGGGCAGCGGCCTGAACGGCAGTAGTGCGTTTCAGATTACGAGCATTACGCCGACTTCGCCGTACACCTTGACTAACGGGACTGGTTTCCCAAGCGCGTTTAATACCGCGGGAGACGCAGCTAACAACCTTTCAACCGTCAGTGACCCGACTAAAGATACCGGCTCAAATGCACCCACGGCGTCCTCACCCTCGGTGGCGGCCACCGGACTAACGATCATCCCATTTGAGGTGGTTCGTTTCACGTCCTTGTCGGCCTTAACTCCGGGATCAGTCTATAATTTCGCCGCAACCCTCGGTGGCTTCAATGACAACCAAGGCAGCTATATTAACAATACTTCCGCTGCGCACTTTGACGTGGGCAGCACTCCGCTTTTCACGATTAGCGTTGTGCCCGAACCCGCAACGTTGTCGTTGTTGGGACTAGGCGGACTCGGTTCGCTCGGCCTGACTTGGCTTCGCGCGCGCCGCAGGGGCTGAGAGATCTCGATCTCAAGGCGAGTTTTCAGACGGGCTGGCCATTCTGGGCCAGCCCGTTTTCTTTTTGTCTACCGAAGCTGCGACACCACCTTGGGAGCGCGTGCACGAGGCGGGAACTCGATCTCACGCCCGCTCAATCAATGCCTGACGGGTTATTCGACATCGCGGTTTCGGCCATTTCTTTGGAGGTCAGCTCTACTGTGCAGGTCTTTGTGAGGCGCTGCTTTAAGCTACAAAAGCCTTTAATGCACACGGCCAGATGACCGATTCGACATTACAAAACGTAATAACCACTGGGTCTCTGAACTCACTCACTTGAAGTGAAGTAGCGACAGCCGCTCGATCAGTGCGCTGCTGCCGGAAAAACCGGACCTGCGTACAAAATTGCCTCTCCTACGCGGCGCCACTGTCACCGGCCACGATCCAACGAGCGGGACCGGCACGGTTAGTGGCCCATCGTTGTCGGACCTAATCCCAGCTTGGGCCTGGCTGCCAATCAGTGCCCAGGTCAATCTCACTAACGTCAGCAACGCCCAGTATATCACTGTGACCTTGAATGGCGTCTTGGATACGACAGGTGCCAGTGGCGACGTGGTTGGTCCGCAAATGGGTCTGTTGGCGAAGTAAATGCCATTGGACTCCGCCGACTTAAATGATGTCGCTGCTGGGCAAGGCCAAACACGCCAGCCGGTGGATGGCACCAATTTCCGGGAAGACTTAAATGTGAACGGCCTGATTGAGGGCAACGATGTCTCATTAACGCAGCAGCAGACACGAACGTCGCTGCCCTAACAGCGTTCGCCAACGTCGCCGGGCGTGCCGAACAGGCGCAGAGGAAGGAATTTCGAACGCCTCGGCTTGGCGTGGAACGCAGGCCCCAGATTCGCGTAACGACGCTTTGGATTCAGAGGTCGAACCCAACGCCAAGATCAGGGCCTTAGGAGCGTGTTCAGTCGCGGTGGAACGTCGGGTTTGGGCAGAAAAAGGCAACGCCATACGGCCACTTCGCCCCCCAAAACCGAAGGGGAAGAACACATCCCAACCACCCTGTTAGGAGACCTTCACCCATGAATGCAAAGTCACGCTGGTTTGCAACTATTGTAGTCATAACTGTAACCGCCCTCGGCGGTCTATTTTTATCAAACGCGCTTGCTCGGCCGCGACGCGCTTCTTCACCGGCAACTATGGCAGAGCCGGTTCAGGCCGCAACGTTGCCGCCCGCAACTCCGATTTATACCAACGGTAACTTCACTTTTTCGACACCGCAGGCGCTCATTCGTCCGCCGATAACCGCCACTCAGCTGAAGGATCAAAGTATCGAACCGGAAATTAAGACCGACCTATACGGAACGATTTACGTAACGGGAATCCATGGTTATCCGGGGGGTCTCGATCTTTGGAAGTCGACTGATAAGGGAGCGTCATTCGCCTATCTGGGAATTCCGGATGGCACCCAAGACGCCTGTTTGATCACCAATACTTGTCTTGGCGGAGCCGGCGGCGGGGATGATTCAATCGATGTCTCTAACGGCGGCTATCTCTATATTTCCAGTCTGTTGCCCAGCAGCGTCACAATGTCGGTATCATACGACGGCGGGATTGGCGGAGCCGTTCCCGGTCAGAAGTGGGAAGTCAATCCAGCCTCCTCAGGAATTCCGGTCAACGATCGTCAATGGATTGCAGCTTACGGACCGCAAACCGTTTACATGACTTTCGATCAGGCGCCCGTTAACACGACGATCTGGTTTACCAAATCGACAGACGCGGGAAAGACTTGGGCCG
>CAZFZG010000025.1:0-21818 GCA_964523205.1 uncultured Chthoniobacteraceae bacterium
AGTTGTCGCGCACTGAAGTCGCGATCAACCACTGGATCGACATCGCTGAAGCGTGGATCGACCGCTACATCGTCACGCCCCTATTGGGGCCAAATCAATCGGCAGTTCGCTAGGGAAACGCACGGTTGCTCCGCGCGCCGGCATTCTCGTTCGGTTTCTTCTTCAAATCCGAGCGGGTCCGATAGAAAAACGTTTTGACCAGTTCAGCCGCCGCGATGTAGCTAAGAATAATTAGGGCGATCAATGGATAAAAATGCGCCGGCATCGCGCTTAATCCGAAAGCAGTTGCTAAAGGCACGTGCGGAATCATCACCGCGACGATTACAACCGCCGCTGTTGCTCCAATGAGCAATTTGCTCGGCTGGCTTTTGAAAAATGGGCGACGGCTGCGCACCACCAGCACGATCAGCGCGGCCGAGACAATCGATTCGATAAACCAGCCGGTGCGAAATTGCTCGACGCTGGCATTCAGCCACATCAGCAAACCAAACGTGGCATAGTCAAAGATCGAGCTAATCAGACCGAACACGATCATAAAACGCCGGATGAAACGAATGTCCCAGCGGCGAGGACATTCGACCAGCTCCGGATCGACGCTGTCATTGGCGATCGTCATTTCCGGCATGTCTGTCAGCAAGTTGATGAGAAGGATTTGTTTCGGGAGCAGTGGCAGGAAAGAAAGAAAGAGCGATGCCCCGGCCATGCTGAACATATTTCCAAAATTCGCGCTGGTGGCGATGAAGACGTACTTGAGCGTGTTGGCAAACGTGTCCCGGCCTTCGCGCACACCATCCACCAGCACTTTAAGATCGTGTTCAAGCAATATGAAGTCGGAGGCTTCGCGCGCGACATCGACCGCGCTGTCCACTGATAGACTCACGTCGGCCGCGTGCAACGCCGTAACGTCGTTGATTCCATCGCCAATGTAGCCGACCACATTACCGGATTTCTTCAGGGCCAGAATCAAACGTTCCTTCTGTGTCGGTTCGATCTCGGCGAAAACGTCGATCTCATTCACGCGTTGCATCAATGCCGCGTCGCTCATCTTTTGAATCTCGGCTCCCGAAAGAATCCGCTCCGGGTCGAGCCCGACTTGACTGGCGAGATGCGCCGCTATCAGTGCGTTATCGCCCGTGATGATTTTCAATCGGATACCGAGGTCGTTCAGTTCGGCGACGGTTGATGCGATTCCGGTCTTTGGTGGATCGGACAGCGCCATCAACCCGAGAAAAGTCATTTCGGTTTCGCTGTTCCTATCGATTGCGTTCATGCTTGGATCGCACTCGCGAAACGCGACGCCCAAAACTCGGCAACCCGCAGAGCTAAGTTTTCGCCATTGCTCGTCGATGCGCTTGCGTTGGACGCCGATGCTGGTGCGCGAACCGTCGCTCAATTCGGCGTCCGAACAGATCGATAAGATCTGGCGGAGCGCGCCTTTTGTGATCAACACTCGACGATTGCCGTTTTCGAAAAGAATGCTGAGCCGCTTGCGAACGAAATCGTACGGCAACTCGTCCATCTTTCGCCAGCCGGCCGCATCTATCAGCGGATGTCCGCGAATAGCCTGATCGATGGGATTAATGAATCCGGTTTCGTTCGCGGCGTTGAGATAGGCATACTCCAAAACTTTCACGCTCTCGGTTCCATGGGCGTCGACGCTCGCCTCGATGTCGATCTTGCCCTCAGTGATCGTTCCCGTTTTGTCCGAGCAGAGAACATTCATGCTGCCGAAGTTCTCGATCGCAGCCAGGCGTTTCACGATCACTTTCTCCTGTGCCATGCGTCGCGCACCGTGCGAAAGATTGATGGTAATAATCGCGGGCAGCAGTTGCGGAGTCAGCCCGACGGCAAGTGCGAGTGAAAACAAAAGTGAATCGAGCACTGGCTTGTGCAGGAAAACGTTGAAGGCGAAAATCGCGAAGACCAAAAGCAGCGTGACCTCGGCCAGCAGATATCCGAAACGCCGGACACCGTGTTCGAATTCCGTTTCCGGCCGTCGTAAACGTAAACTTTCCGCGATCTTGCCAAAACGCGTTGCTTTGCCGGTTTGCAACAGGAGCGCTTTTCCGGAGCCGCTCACCACGTGTGTGCCCATGAAGACGTCGGCGGCTCCGGATCGTTCTGCATTCTGAAGATCTGGCGTTTTGTTGACTGGAAAGGTTTCTCCGGTGAGAGCTGCTTCGTTAACGAACAATTCCCGCGCATCCAGCAATTGAGCGTCGCCGGGCACGATCGCGCCGGCCGACAGTAGCGCGACGTCTCCCGGCACGATTTCCGTTAGAGGCAATTCAGTCTCCACGCCTTCGCGCACGACTCGGCATCGCGTTGCAACCATTTCGCGTAATTTTGCGACTGCATTTGTCGCGCTGTATTCCTGCCAAAACCCGAGCAGCCCGCTGGCCGCGACAATCGAAAGAATCAGAACAGCGTCGGTGTGTGCTTGGAGGAACAATGAAACCAGCGCGGCGCCGATCAGGATGAGAATGATCGGGCTTTTGAATTGCGCCAAAAATAAAAGCAAGGCCGCGCTTTTGCGTTGCGGGCTGATCTGATTAGGTCCGAATCGAGCCAGCCGCTTCCGCGCCTCGGCTGTCGTTAGGCCGAGCGCGTCTGAACGAGACCAGTTCACTGCAGCCTTGCTTGTAAGGCGAGAGCTCTTGCCAATGAGCGCAAGTAAGTTCGTCCGCGTCGCACGTTGCTCATGGTCAACTCGGCGTCAGTCTGTCCGGCCATTTCCAAAATGAAGGCGCCGCGAAATCGCGCCTCAATCAAATCGCGCATGAGTTGTTGCCAATCGATTTTGCCATCACCCGGGGCCCAGTGATTGTCATCTGCTCCGCCGTTGTCGTGCGCGTGAATCATACGCAAATGCCCGGCGAGCTTGTGCACCAGATTGTGCAGATCATTGGCGAGAAATGCGTGCCCGGTATCGAGGCACACTCCGACTTCGGCAGTATTGATTCCGTCGAGAATCCAGAGCGTGTCGCTGGTATTTCCAAACAATAAATGAGGCAATTTGTTTTCCAGAACGCACATGATCCCCATCTCACGGCAGCGTCGCGCAACCTGGTTCAACGATTCAACGACGTGCTGCATTCGCAGCAATCGCTCCGCGCTAGCGATGATTTGCGGATTCTCCGGCCCCGGATGCAAAACAAAATAATGCACCCGCAGATGCGCAGCCGCTTCTGCTGCGCGGTAAATTTCCGCAACTGATGCCGCGCGTTGCTTGTCGTCAGAGGATGCGATGTCGATCTTCGGTGCGAATGGCGCGTGAAAGGAATACGCTTCCATACCGAGCTCGGCGATCCGCTCGGCCGCGCGCTCCACCGATTTTGAATCGTGAAAGTCGAGGTGCTCCGGCGACGAGCAAACTTCGATCATGCTGAAGCCGCTTTCGCGAATCAGCGGCAGACAATCAAGAATGCTCTGATGATAGAAACAACCGGTTGAAAGGCCGATGGGCCAGCTCGTCATGCCTTCTCCTTTGCAAGGCCGATTCTCGGAACTGCGCCAAATTAAAACCACAATGTGAATCGGTGCAGGTTCTTTGTTCCTGCGCCGAAACACAGTTGAAGTCCACTAGATCGTCTGCTCCGGTCGCGAACAGACCGCTGAACAGGCGAGTGTAAAAATCGGCGCGGGTGGCAGGATCGACATCAGTAAATTGGGTCCAACCGAAATCGCGTTCGTATTTTGAATAAATCAACCCGGCGATGTGCCGCGGATGCCATCCGAGAGCAAGCAGCACACGAACAACGCGGCGAATAAATGCCGGTCGCAACAGCAAATCGTTCGGTTGTTCGAGAGCAATCCGCGCGCAGGCCGGCAGAATGTTCAAATCCAAACGATTGTAGGTTTGCGGCCACGCGTCCGGCGAATGTTGCTCCTGCGAGTAAAACGAACGGTGGAATCGCGCGAGCTTGGATTGCTCGTAATCCGCCAGTAATCTGCCCGTGCCGTGAGTTGCACTCGGAATTTTCACCGAACTGTGCGCGGCGAGCGTGCCGGTGAGTTTGCGATGGCGGGTAATGTAAATTCCTTCCTGCCAATCAATGCCTTGCAGCGGAATGACGAAAAACGGTTTTAACCTTTCCAAGGTTTCGGGCTGGATCGCCCAGCGTTGCTGCCACGGTTTGCGATAAATGCTGAATGGCACCCGGATCGTCCGCGAGTAAAGCGGATCGCCGTACTCTGAGAGGTCGATCGAAATCATTTCCCGCCCATGTTCGCCTGGGCCCACTTCCACCGCGGTTAGTTCCACCGGAATCTTTGTCAGTGGCGCAGCGATCTGCTTGACGCGATGCGCTAGAAATTCCATCACCAGTCCGAGGCCGGCAAAGGCGTGAGCGAAGCCGAGTGGCACCGGTCGATTATTCGGTCCATGGCGTCGTGTTTCATCGGCCCAGAAAGTCGGAGGCGCCCGCCCGAGCTCGGCCAGTTCCTTAAACTCCGGTGAATCGTGCCGGATCTTCCAAATGAAGTGATGACCGCGACCGCTCAGAACGCGCAGAGCATCGATCCCGTACTCGGCCAGAAGCCGCTTGATCGTTTCCTCGACCGGTTGCTGCAGCTCAAAGATGCGTTTCGGCCGCACGAACGCTTCCGTGCCGTCATCAAAATTCACGTACTCGATATCGAAATCGGCAATCAGCCCTTCCGCGTCCCAAAGTGATCGGCAGATTTCAAAACCGCCGTTTAGGAGTGAATCCAACGATCGGGATGGATACGACGTAAACGGTGGCGCAGCATCCTGGTCGGTTGCGGCAAGGAATTCACACGATGCCTGGTTTCCATTGCGAGAGCCGATGAATTCGCGAATTCGCGCCCGCACTTCGGGGTTGCGGTAGTAATCTTTTCGCGCGTCGCTTGGATTGATTGCCATTGCAAAAACAATCTGCGAGATAACGCGAGTCTTAACTATGCGCTGGTTGTCTTTTGCTGCGCAAATGTTGCGCGATCAATTCCGGTTTCGTGACTAAACGCTGCGTCTTCGGACTTCGACATGCATCCGGCTCAGTTTGCCGAATAAATTTCCCATCCGGCGCAGTGGCCACCATTCATAAAGAAAGATTTGCATCGGCCGCCACATCGCCACCCAACCCGCGATGGTAAGACTTTCGCGAAGCACGATCGACAACGTATCGGAACTTCGGCGCAGCAGAATGTCGCTGGTCAGAAGGCACACGCCAAGAAACGCCAGACCAATGACCAGACTGATCCGTCCCTCCTTGAGCAAATGCCGAAACTCGAGGCGACTAATGTCCGCCCGGTAATCAAAATAGTGGTGCACGGCAGTTTCGACGTCCCGCTGCGGGTCGCCATGCGCGGGCAGTTCTTTTACGTGAACGAGCAGCGAAATCGGGTCTTTTCTCGGAAATTCCTGCGCCCAACTGATGATGAATTCCTCCGCATCGTGATCGAGGTCCTTTTCCGGGAACGGTGATGGGTCCATTGAGTTGAAAAGCTGTTCGATCCGATCGACAAAGACTTCGACCCGGTGCGGAGTGCGTTTGGCCGTCTTAAATTGATGTAGCATGGGAACGACTGATGCCGCCTTCCTTGACTAATCGGACTAAAGTCCGGAAGGAAATGTTTCTTCGACTTCGCCCATTTCCCACTCGGCGCTGCGCTCCAGCGGTTCAACCGCGCGGGTATGATCATAATGTAAGACAGCATCGAATTGATCGGGGAGCCGCGCGCGAAAATAATGACTGATCAGTTCTGTATCAGGGCGATAGATCACTCCGATGGCGCGCTCGAGCCGTTCACTGCGCAACGCTGCGGCAAGATCGACATCGTCGTGCAAATTAAGAAAGAAATTCGGAACATCGACGTCGTGGAAGAGCGCCTCGTAACTTTTCGGATGGGCCGGTCGTACATTTTTGCGCTCGGCCGGCGTGTCCCAATCGGATGCGGCCGTCACGGTACCGTGGTAAGTCGTGAACCCGATAGACACAGTTTCCCTTCCAAAATGTTCGCGCACCAGCTGGCCTAGACTGAGCTCGCCGCGCTCGCTCATCTGCGTGGCGCGCGCATCGCCCAGATGCGAATTATGCGCCCAGACGATCACTTTCGCTGGCGCGCCGCCTCTGCTCAGATGATTCGTGAGGCGGACAAGCGATTCCATCATGTGGGTATCGCGCAGGTTCCACGAGGAAACTTCGCGCCGAAACATGTTGCGGTAATATTCCTCGGCGTTTCGCACGACCAGCGCGTTCTGCTCCGCGCAAAAGTACGCATCAGCTGCGACCTGGCCATCACGATGCAGATAATCCATCGCTTTACGGCGCAGTTCGACCAGGTTTCTTACAACCGCATCTTCGCAGCTCGGCGTCATCCCAAATCCGGTGGCATAACCGTAAGTCATGATGTCTTTGTCGAAATGCTCGAAGCAACTGTAATAATGTCGAGCCTGTTTCGCCGCAGCCGGATCGACTTTGTCGAGATACGCCAGGACCGATTCAACGGATGCATGCAGACTGTAGAGATCGAGTCCGTAAAAGCCGCACTTGCTGTTTTCGGACGGCTGCTCGTCGTTGTGTTCCCGCAGCCAGCCAACGAAATCAAGCACATCCGCATTTCGCCACATCCATTGCGGAAAACGTTGAAATCCGCTCAACGCTTCCACGCTATCGACATCATGCCCCGCCCCGCGAACGAAACAGTTCACGCGGTAGGCGTCGGGCCAGTCCGCTTCGACGGCCACGGCATTAAAACCGCAGTTCGCGATTATGACTTTCGAGATTTGCGCGCGGATGCGGTAAAACTCGTGCGTGCCATGGCTCGCTTCACCGATCAAAACGAATCGCGCGTCCCCAATTAGATCAATGACACGGTCGAAATCGTGCGGCGAACCGCCAAGTGGTTCCGCTGCTTTGCCGACAACTTCTACAAGGTCGTTTGGCATACCTCAGTGGGGCAGTGCGCAGGTGCTCGGAACGACCAGCACCGGGCATTCGGCGTAACGAACAACCTGTTCGGCCACGCTGCCCATCAATGCGTGCTTGAACCCGGTCCGTCCATGGGTCGAAATGATGACAAGATCGACATCGTCGCTCTCCGCGCAGATCGCCCCGACCGGGTAGCCAATTTTAATTCGCGACTCGCACTTTATTCCCTGCATCAAGTCCAGCTGGGTCAGCGCTTTCATCTCGAGCTCGACATCAGCCGGAATACCGATTTGCTCGGGCAGATTCGTCGCGATGCGATCGATCAGCACCGGAGCTGCGGGGTAGAGCACGTAAAACAATCGAAGTTTGGCGTCCAGAGTTCTTGCCCAAAGCGCGCCGTACATCGTTCCCGCCATCGCACATTGGGAGAAATCGGTGGGCACAAGAATCTTGCGAATCCCCGACTTCGCCATTTTGCGACGCCGAACGACCAGCACTGGACACGGAGCAAAGCGCACAACGCGTTCGGCCGTGCTGCCGAGAAAAACTCGCTTCAATCCGGTGTTTCCGCGCGATCCGAGCACAATTAGATCGACATCTAATTCCCTCGCCAGCTTGCAAATCTCTTCATAGGGATGGCCGACCCGGATGTGGCAGTTTTCCGGCCAAGCTGGCCGCGGTCGCTCTGTCACCAGATATTCGAGTTTCTTGTGAATCAGGGTGGCGGCTTCCGCGCATTCGCGAATCAGATGACCAGCGCCTGGCACCGCGCACGCTTCGTCGGGCAGTTGGATGTGCGTCAGCTGAATCTCGGCCTCAAACTGTTTCGCCAGCAATGTGGCGCAGTCGAAGGCTTCCATTGATCCAGGCGAGAAGTCGAGCGGGACAAGAATCTTTTTGATTTTGATCCGGGCGGCGCGTGGTGCATCAAGCGCGACCCGTTCGCGAACCGCCGACGATTTTTCTGGCAGAGCTGTTTCCGGCGTCCGGCTTTGTTCCAGTGTTGTGTTCATGCTCGCAGGGTAATCAATCCTCCCGCCGTTTCTTCGCAGGTATTGCTAAAAACAGAGCGTTTCTTGCTAACGAAGCTCCCGGCTCGCGCACGCTGGTTCGCAAAATTTGACCAGATTCTCACAGGCAGCGCGGAGTCCATTGGGACAAGCGCAGCCAAAGTAATTTCGGAGAAATAAATATGATCAAACGAATCGTTTCATTGGCGGCGTTGATCGCCCTGTTGCCGGCCTTGAATGCGTTCGGACTTTCCCGTTCCGAAAAGATGGCGTGGTCAACTTACGCTGTTGTCACCAAGAAAGGGCTCGGCACCGGTGTCATTGTGAATTGCCGCAACAATAGTCCGTTTGGCGGCTCTTCTCCGGTGCTGCTCACAAGCGCGCACGTTCTGGAGGTTGCGCCGCGCGGCCCTTATTACCTAGTAGTGAGAGTTCCGGTAAAAGGCGAAAATCCCGACATCGCCGTTCTTGAAATTGGAATCAAACCAGAATGCGTCCGGCCTTTCGTGAAACATCCTCGCTACGACATCGCAGCGATGAGGATTGAGATTCCGGTTGAGTTAAAGTCGATGATCAGTTTGCGCTCTTTTATTAGTGAAGGCTCTCTCGGTCGTCAGCGAGGCGCTCACGTGGGAGACGAACTCTTCGTTCTCGGATTTCCCGGAATCTTTCCCGGCACGACGGGAGCGTTTCCAGTGTTTCGGAGCGGAAGAATTGCCTCTTATTCGCCGGGTCCACAAACCGATCGGGTTACGTTTCTCGTTCACTCCGACATTTATGCCGGAGACAGCGGGGGACCGGTCTTCGCCGAACACAGCTGGGGAGGACCAAAGTTGCTGGGTCTGATTACCGATCGAGTCGGTCCGAAGAACCATCAAGTTCCACTCGCAATTGCGATCGACACCAGCGCAATTCGCGAAACCCTTGCTTTACTGCATGAGGCCGAATCATCGCCAAATGTTCAATCTTCAAATAAACAACCACCTTCGATACTGGAGGCGTCGAAGAATGTGAAACTTCTCGGTTCGCCCGAACTACTGTCTCAATTGCTCAACAGAAACGGGCTGTAACTCCATAGTCCATCTAGAGAGGATGAATTCTCTTGCGCCGCCGTCAGCACGGTTGGAGCGAACGAAAGTGCAACAGTAATTGCGCCACCGGCGTTTTCGATAGGTCCAATCGAACGTGCTCCACGATGCGCTCCCTGATTTCAATCGGGAGATAATTGACAATCTGGTTGTAAATCGAATGGGGCGCGGCAAACGACCAGCCTTCACCGAAATCACAGCGAACAAGGTCGGTGATTTCTTCGGCGAGCTGTTTGCAGATCCGTCGTGTTTCTTCGATTTCCAACTCCGGCCAATCGGTCATGGCAGTCGTGTGATGCGTGGGCGATAAATCGTTCACGTTTGGAATTCCAAACGCCTGCACCAACTCGAGCTTCGGCCCTCGCGTGGGTGTTTCGCGCACACGATACGCTTTGAGCCGCCCGCGGTCGGCTACAACAATAAGCGACGTCGCTGTCATCCCAGGTCAGATAAATCGGCGGTGACGCGTTCCGGCCAGATTGCGCGCAAAGCCGGCGGGAAAATTCCGAGAATCTTCTCAAGTTCGCCGGATGAAAGGTTGGCGCAGAGGACCCTTAACACTGCTTCAGTCAACCGCATTGGATTCACGTTGCGGTCTGCCGCGAACTTGTCGCGCACCGCGTCGTAGAATTCCTGAGCAGTTCGGATCTTGATTGGAGTCGAAGCCGGCTTCCAATCCTCATAGTAGATTCCGCGTACGAGCATCGGCAGCTGCGCGCCCAGGTGCGCGGCTTCTGCTATCGGCAAACGATCGCGCAATACCTGCAAAACCGCGCGCAATCCGTGATACGCCTTGTGATGGTCGTGCCAATGGAGCAGATCGCTGATTTCTTTCACCCACAGATTGGTTTTCTGCAGAGTGGTTTCAAAAACTTCCGGTTGATGCGTTTTCATGTTTCCCTCCGTTCATTGTTTGGACATTGACACCGATCGTCCCCGAATCGCGGCCTGGACCAACAGCTGCCGCACTTCCTCGTCGGTTGTTTGTGAAAAATCCTCGTACCATTGGCCGACTCCGCGAAAATTCTCCGGTACCAACACTGCCGCCACGTCGTCGGCGTCGTGGCGCATGCGATAATATGTCGATCCTGCAATCACCGGCGCGGCGACAACAATGCGCGCGGCATTGAGTTGTCGCAGCGCCGCAACCGCCACGAGCATTGTCGAACCTGTCGCGATGCCGTCATCCACCAGGATCACAGTTTTTTCTTCTACTTCCGGTGGCGAGAGATCGTCGCGATAAGCGCGCTCGCGGCGTGCGAGTTCTTCCTGTTCGTCCGCGACAACCGCGTCGATGATGATTTCGGGAATGCGCAACGCTTCTACGACATCGCGATTCGTTACTCGCACACCGCCGGTGGCGATTGCGCCCATTGCCAGCTCTGGATGAGACGGGACTCCCAGTTTGCGAACGACGAATACGTCGAGTGGCACGTTCAATCGCTTGGCAACTTCTGCGGCGACGGGAACGCCGCCGCGCGGCAACGCCAGAACAATCACGTCGTCTCGATTCGCATAGAGAGCAAGATTCTCGGCCAAAAATTGTCCTGCTTCGCTGCGGTTGAAGAACTGCGTTTTCATTTCAACGTCCTTGGTCTCGTCGTGAACTTCGGCTCAGGCCGCCTCCTCTCGCGGGGTGCGCCGGCAGATCTCCTCCAGCGTGATTTCCACATCTTCCGCCGAAAGCTCAGCCGGTTTGTCCGCCGCGCGCATCTTTACCGCGACATCGTCCAACGAAAGAATCCCGCAGAGGGTTCCTTTCGCGTCCAGCACAGGCAATCGCCTGACCTTTTTCTGTCGCATGATTTGCAATGCTTCGCGGATATCGGCCTCAGATGGACACGAATAAAGTTGCCGCATCATTATTTCTGCGACCGGAATGTTCGATGGCCTCCGATCTTTTCCGGCGGTGGCCATGCAAATGTCGCGATCGGTTAAAACGCCAACCACGACTCCTTCGTTGTTAACAATCGGCAGAATGCCGCAGTCATTGACCCACATCGTCCGGGCTGCGGTGGCAAGATGATCGTTGATTCCGCAATCCGAACGTCTTTGGTCATTACATCTTTTACTTTCATAAGTGCGCCTTTCTGGGACTAGACAACACGCGCAAGTGCATTTGCGCTTCGCGAAATTTGCGAACCATTGGGCAGTTCTTGTTCTGAAGTTGGTTCGGGGTTGACTCCTAAAACCATTTTCGATCAAGAATGCCTACGAGCTGATCCACATGAATGAGTGCGATTTTATTTCCGGATTCTGGCGGTTGGCGGATCCGAAAATTTCATTAGCTTCGATGGCGTCGATCTTTCTTGGCGCCTGCGCCGCCGCTGCGGCAGGCGCGATCGATTTTAGTTGGCTCGCGGTCACGGTCATCGGCGTTTTCGCAATCGAAGTCGCCAAGAACGCCTGGGGCGAGATTTTCGATTTCGATTCCGGCGCAGACCTGGCGATTGCGCCGGAAGACCGCAGCCCTTTTTCCGGCGGCAAACGCGTGTTCGTCGATGGATTACTGACACGCGGCCAAACGATTGCCATCTCCGCCGTCTCCTATGCGATCGGCATCACCGCGGGCCTGGCCATTGTTCTTTGGAGAGAGCCGGCTGTTTTTTGGATCGGCGTGCTCGGAGTTTTTTGTGCGTTTTTTTATCACGCGCCGCCGGCGAAACTTTCTTATCGCGGTCTGGGTGAGCTCGCGGTCGCGATTTGTTACGGTCCTCTCGTTTGCGTGGGCTCGTATCTGGTTCAATGTCGGAAGATCGACATCGTGCCGTTGCTGGCAGTATTTCGCTCGGACTACTGATCGCAAATTTTCTTTTGATCAACGAATTCCCGGATGCGAGAGCCGATGCTGCAGCGGGCAAACGGACTTTGGTCGTTCGTTTCGGTCGAAGAAACGCCAGTCGCGTCTTCGCGCTAATCTTCGCGCTCGCATTTGGGTTGTTGTGCTCTTGCCGGGTCTGAAATTGCCTCGCGCGGTTCTACTCGGTAGCATCGCGATCGTTCCAGCTGCGTCGGCAGCGCGTCGAGTTTGGAAGACTCCTGATCAGACCGCTGAAATAATTCCGGCCCAGATCGAAACTCTCATCGTGTTTCTTCTCTACGCGATCGGCGCGGGTATCGGTTTTCTTGTCGCTTGAGTGGGGACCAGGCTGTTACTCCATCGGTGGTTCCATCGAGCCTCTGCGAGTTTCCTTCTCCTCGGCAATTTCAGTGAGGGTTGCTTCTGTTAGCAAAAGAACACTCGCGACTGATACCGCGTTCTCAAGCGCGACACGCACGACTTTGGTCGGATCGATAATACCGGCGTCGATAAGATCGGCATAAACTCCGCGCGCAGCATCGAAGCCGTAGTTGCCGGTTCCGTTCCGCATTTTTTCAACGATGACGCCGTCATCGGCCGCTGAGTTCAGTGCGATTTGACGCGTGGGCGCTTCGAGCGCGCTCTTGAAAATCAAAAGACCGGTGCGCTCGTCGCCCTCGCATTTCTTCGCTTCGGCATCCACTGCAGCGACCGCTCGGAGCAGGACGAGACCGCCGCCCGGCACGATTCCTTCCGCAATGGCGGCCTTAGTCGAGCTAATTGCGTCATCGAAAGCTTCTTTGCGATTTTTCATTTCGGCTTCCGATGGCGCACCGACATGAATCACCGCAACGCCGCCGACCAGTTTCGCTAGGCGCTCTTCGAGCTTCTCGCGGTCATAGTCGGAAGTTGTTTCCTTAATCTGACGTCGTAACTCATTGCAGCGTGCTTCAACGTCTGTCTTCTTGCCGCGACCGCCGACGATCGTCGTATTATCTTTATCGACGACCACACGTTTCGCGCCGCCGAGTTGTTCGATGTCGATCTTGTCCAGCTTGAGTCCGAGCTCCTCCGCAACAACTTGGCCGCCAGTCAAAATCGCCATGTCCTGTAGCATTGTTTTTCGACGATCGCCAAATCCAGGCGCTTTGACAGCGACGCAGGACAATACGCCACGCAATTTGTTGACCACCAGTGTCGCGAGCGGCTCAGCTTCGAAGTCTTCCGCCACCAGCAACAACGAGCGCCCGCTCTTAGCTACTTTTTCGAGGAACGGCAGCAGATCGTTCATGTGCGCGATCTTCTTGTCGGTGAGAAGAATCAGCGCGTCGTCGAGCACCGCTTCCATTTTTTCGGGATTCGTCACGAAGTAGGGTGAGAGATAGCCGCGGTCGAACTGCATTCCTTCGACGACTTCCATTGTCGTCTCAGTCGTGCGCGACTCTTCAACCGTGATCGCGCCTTCGACACCGACTTTTTCCATCGCTTCGGCGACGAGTTTACCGATCGCCTCGTCATTGTGAGCGGAGATCGCAGCCACCTGTTCTTTTTCCTTTCTACTCGCGACCGGGCGCGAAATTTTCTTGATCGCTCCAACCGCGACAGCAAAGGCGCGATCGAGTCCGCGCTTGATATCGATCGCGCTCGCGCCGGCGGTGACATTGCGCACGCCTTCAGCAAGAATTGCATGCGCAAGGATGGTCGAAGTGCTCGTGCCGTCGCCGACTGCTTCGCCGGTTTTCTCGGCGGCTTCGCGGATCATCTGTGCTCCGAGATTCTCCTCGGGATCTTCGAGCTCGAATTCCTTGGCAATAGTCACGCCGTCGTTGCACACGAGCGGTTTTCCCCATTTTTTCTCGATCAAAACCGATTTGGATTTTGGACCAAGGGTAATTCGGATCGCGTCGGCAAGAGCGGTGGCGCCACGAAGGATCTTCTCGCGCGCGTCGGAACGAAAGAGAATTTGTTTGTGTCCCATAGCTGAATTTTGCCCGCGGCTCAAGCGAACTACTTCGCACTAATTGTTAAAGACTTAGCGCTTCTTGCCCCGAAACGTTGGTCGCAATTTCTGAACAAACTCTGACAAGGAACGGTGAGCCACTGCGTCACATTGGGATTTGTTCTTTGCGGTAAAAGAGAAAGGAAAACTATGAGCACACTTACAACCTGGAATCCATTTCGCGAATTGGATGAGGTTCAAAACCGCTTGAGTACATTCTTTGGCGGTTTTCCGCCTCGTCTCTTCGGAAACGGCAAATCAATCAAAATGACGGACTGGTCGCCTCAGGTGGACATCCTTGAGGACGATCACGAGTATTTCATTAAGGCTGATCTGCCCGAGATGAAAAAAGAGGAAGTCAAAGTAACGATGGAAAACGGCGTTCTTTCCATTTCCGGCGAGCGTAAAGTCGAGAAAGAAGAAAAGAACAAGCAGTATCACCGCATCGAGCGGTCATTCGGCATGTTCGAGCGCACGTTCGTCGTGCCTGAAGATGCCGACGCCAACAAAATCGCGGCTGATTTCCGCGATGGCGTTTTAACGGTGCATCTGCCGAAAGTTCCGGCGGCAAAGCCGAAACCGATCGAAGTCAAAGTGCACTGAGTGCGCAAAATCCGGCCGGCGCGTGATAAGATCGACATTCGATAAGACGCGCCGGCAGCAACCCGTGACTGAGATTGTGAGCTTTTAGCCATCCGCTCTCTCGCTAACGATGCAGGAAGCGTCAGGCGAGAAAACCGGCTCGTGAAGCAAACCCATCTTGTCGCAATTCTTTCTGCCATTTGTGCGCTGGTGTGGATTGTCACCGCGATTCATCCGGTGGATCGACAGGCATGGATCCTTGAAAACGTTTTGGTCGTCTTGTTTGTCGTTGTGCTCTTTTTCACGCATCGCTGGTTGCGGCTATCCAATGCGGCATACGTCTGCATCGCGCTCTTCCTCCTGCTTCACATGGTCGGCGCGCATTACACCTACGCCAAAATGCCGTTCGGACTTTGGGCGAAACAGACTCTTGGATTTTCACGCAATCATTTCGACCGGGTAGCGCATTTTGGCTTTGGATCTTTTCTGGCGTTTCCGATTCGCGAATTGCTCGTCCGCTTTAGCGGAATTCGAAGAGGCTGGAGTTTTTGGATCGCCGCCGGAGTTGTTCTGGCGGTCAGCGGCTTCTTCGAAATTTTGGAGGCGATCGTGGCCGAAATGATTGCACCCGGTCAGGGTGTTAACTGGCTGGGAGGACAGGGCGACGAATGGGACACTCAGAACGACATGCTCTCCGCAATGCTCGGCTCATTAATAATGATGGGCAGCGTCGCGTTGTTCGGCCGAAAGGAAGCTCGATAGTGAAGATCGCGCAGAATCGGTTTCTCCTCATCGGGCTGGCGATCTATCTGGTGTTCTGGATCGCGCTCGCAATTCGTCCGCTCGATCGGGGCGATTGGTTCCTCGAAAACCTGCTCGTTTTCACAACGGTGATTGTCCTGGGCGCAACCTATCGCCGGTTTCAATTTTCGAATCTCTCCTACGCGTTGATTCTAGTCTTCCTCGCATTTCACGCGATCGGCGCGCATTACACTTACGCGAAGGTCCCGATCGGTTTCTGGTTGCAGGATTGGTTGCACCTTAGTCGCAATCATTATGATCGAATCATCCACTTCGCGTTTGGATTCCTTCTTCTTTATCCGATGCGCGAATTGTTTATTTGCTCGGCCCACGCGAGACCTAAATGGGCGAATTGGCTGGCCGCGTCAGCACTCTGGGCGTTGAGCAGTTTCTTCGAAATCCTGGAAGGAATCATCGCCCAGATTGTTCGGCCGGACCTCGGAACGGCTTATCTCGGCACACAAGGTGACATTTGGGACGCGCAGAAAGATATGGCGTGCGCATTTGTCGGCGCGGTTCTGTTTGCGATCGCGGTCGCTGTTTGCGAGAGACGAAGAGTCTAGGCCGATAGTCCACGCTCGCCGAGGAATCGGAAATGACGCCGCGCACGCCGCACCACGCGAAGTCCAAACGGCTCGATTGTTTTCTTTCGGATGTGAGCGATCGCTTCATCCACTGAATCCGTCGCGTAGATAAGATCGACATCGGATGGGCTGATCATTCCGGTCTTGGCCATTTTTTCGATGAAGTCGATGAGTTCGCGCCAATAATCGGTACCCATGATCACGATCGGAAAGTTTTTGATCTTGCCGGTTTGAATCAGAGTCATTGCTTCAGACAATTCGTCGAGCGTGCCGGCGCCTCCGGGTAGAATCACAAACGCGTAGGAATATTTCACTAGCAGTGTTTTACGAACGAAGAAGTAGTGCAGCGTCACGCAGCGATCCAGGTAAGCATTCGGTTGTTGTTCAAGTGGCAATTCGATATTGCATCCGATGGAACGGCCACCGACTTCTTTCGCGCCGCGATTGGCCGCCTCCATGATGCCGGGTCCCCCACCGGTCATCACGCTGAATCCGAGCTGCGCAATCGCCCCACCCATTTTCCGAGCCAGCTCATAGTACGGACTGTTGGTGTTCACTCGCGACGAACCAAAGAAAGTCACGCATGGTCCAACGAAATGGAGAACGCGAAATCCGCGAAGGAAATCCCGCAGGACGCGTAACAGGGTGATGAACTCGTCGAACCGGGAGTGCGGCCCTTGAAGAAAAACTTCATCCGCCCGTTGCGACGACACGCTCGCCGCCGACTCCCTCGGCGTTTGCCTATCCGCGGTCGATCTGGTAGGCACGGCGCAAATCTAGCGTCCTGCCTGCCATGGTGTGAGACTAAAAACGAAGATCTCGGCGTGTCGCGGTTTCCAATGATGAAAGTCGACCCGTTGAAATCTTCCGATCTTTTGATTTTTCACGTCGTGCCCGCCGTTCATCAGATTGAATAGCGCCTGTGTCTCCGACTTGGTGAAGAACGGAGCATCGAGAAATTCGGTGATCCAGTTCATCTCATGGGCATCAGTCAGATAAAACGTGACCTGAATATCTTCGTCGGAGTTCTCGATGACAATAAGACCATAATTATAAACATCACGGTTTTTCCATTCCCCTTCGAAGAAAATCGTGCAGCGCTTTTGCACTTCGGTGGTTCGTAATCCGGCGGCCTTGAAGTGGGCAACGACGTTAGCGTAGGTCAACGCTTGAACGTTGGATTTTTCAGGTTGTAATTTCGCAATCGGCGCTCTGAGAGCGAACCCATTACCAGCGACGAATGTCGCGATTAAACTTATGATAATGAAGCGTTTCATGTCTTGGCTCCGGTTGAATTGTTTTTCATTATGTCGAGCCTGAATGAGCAGGATACTGTTTGTTCCTAAAGTCGATCAGGAACTTGTGAAGTTCATTCGCAGTCCGCTCCGCCGCGGCCACTAGCACGATCCCAGCCGCGACGACAAAAAAGAGCGGGTGAAAAGCGAGGCCACAACCAATCGCGAGCCCGGTCAGCAAAGCCACCGTTCGGCACTCCATCATCGGAATCGTTTTCATAACTCCTCCTTCTCGATTTAACTTTGATGCCGCGACGGTCTTCATGATAACCACCGCTTGCCTTTAACTGCGCAGAATTTGCGCAGTGGGTCCCCGCGCACATCGGGTCCCGCGTCAATTCAAACGACGAATTTGCCAAAAAGCGGGGAGTCAATCGCAAGTACGGCAAAGCCAGCAGCTCGGGTTTGTTCTCAATTTGAGCGTGCCGAAGATTTCGAATCAAAAGGACTCCAACGCGAACGTATGGTCACGCGCGGCCGGGCTGATCGAGCGGCACCCGGAGGTAAAGCAAGTGCGACTGGACACCGATGGTCATAAGGTTGCGATCGGATTTCATGAACTGCCGACGGCCGAGAAGTTGAAACGGATCGAATCCGCAGCTCGCACGGAATTGTCAGGCGATTGGAACGTTTCAGTTGAATTGGACGCGGGCTCTCCCGCTCTGCATCTGCATCGAATCGACGGGCACACGGCTGAGATTCACCGACCTCATGCTCCGCATGAGCCGCCGTTGATTTGGAAACGCATTGCGTTGCCGGCATGGCGAAACCGTCCCTATCCGCCGGTGGTGCCGCGCGATTATCGAGTCATGCTTTTGCTCGCAGCCGTGTGCGGAAGTGCCGCGCTGCTGGGTTTCGTATTCGAGCGGCTGGCGTTCGACCCACTTGTCGTCGTTGCATTTTTCGGAATCGCCTATTTAAGCGGTGGTTGGTTTGCAACAGCGGACGTCTGGCAGGGATTGAAACGCCGCAAGATCGACATTCAATTTCTCATGATTGCTGTCGCTCTCGGTGCGGTTTTTGTCGACGCATGGACTGAAGGCGCGACGCTTCTTTTTCTTTTTTCGCTCAGCAACGCGCTCGAACAGTTTGCAAACTATCGAACGCGGAAATCGATCGAATCTTTGCTCAGAGTGGCGCCGAAGCTGGCGCTTCGACGCAAACTGGGTCATTGGGTCGAAATTCCTGTCGAAGAAATCGAGCCGGGCGACGAGTTGTTGGTAAAACCGGGCGAGCTTTTTCCGGTGGACGGCATCGTCACCGAAGGCGCGACCTCGGCTGACGAATCGGCGTTAACCGGTGAATCGATTCCGGTTTCAAAACATTTCGGCGATGTCGTCAGCGGCGGCACGCTCAGTCTGGACGGCCAATCGGTGATTCGCGCATCCCGGGCTGTTGAAGACAGCGCGTTAAATCGAATCGTGTCGTTGATCGAAACTGCGCAACAACAGAAGGCACCCGCGCAACGCTTCACCGATACGTTCAGCCGCTATTACACCTGGCTCGCGCTTTCTCTCGCGGCGCTTGTCTTTGCGATTTTGTTCACAACCCAGCGCCCGATTGCTGATGCGTTTTATCGTGCAATGACCGTACTGGTCGTCGCGTCCCCGTGCGCTTTGGTTCTATCGATCCCATCGGCAGTTCTGGTCGCGATCGCCTCCGGGGCGCGACGCGGAATTCTCTTCCGTGGCGGTGTCGCGGTAGAGAATCTTGCGCGCGCGACTGACTTCGTTTTCGATAAGACCGGCACATTGACCAAAGGTGCGCTCGTTGCCGTGGCCGTCCAGAGTCTTGATGACCGAACTGAAGAAGATCTTTTGCGGGTCGCAGCTTCAATCGCGCAGTTTTCCACACATCCGTTGGCGCGAGCGATCGTGACTGAAGCCGAACGACGAAAAATACAACTCCGTAAGGCCGCAGATTTTCTGAACGTACCCGGATTGGGGATGGAAGGCTCGCTAAACGGCACGCGCGTTTTTGTCGGCAGCCGTCGATTTCTCCATGATCGAAGCATCTCTTGTCCGGCAATCGCGACAGGCGCGGATGCGGAAGTATGGATTGCCGATGACAAAGCGCGCGGCGTTGTTTATCTGCGCGATGAAATTCGTCCGGCTGCGAAGCGCGTGATCGATTTTCTGAAGCGCTCTGGTTTGACGACAACACTCCTGACTGGCGACCGCCCTGGACCGGCGGCGACGGTTGCGGATGCAGTCGGAATTCGCGATGTCCGCGCCGAGCTGAGCCCGCAGGCGAAGTTGAAATTCATTCATGAATGGCGCGCGGCCGGTCGCAGGGTCGCAATGGTGGGCGATGGCATCAATGACGCGCCGAGCCTGGCCGCGGCGGATGTGTCGATTGGCATGGGTGCGCGGGGATCGGATGCGGCGCTCGAGCAGGCGGACGTGATTCTAATGCACGACAAAATCGAGAATCTCGAGGACGCGTTGCGACTCAGCCGCCGCGCTCGTACAATTATTACCGAAAACATTTTCGTCTCGCTCGGAGTCGTGCTTTTACTGCTTCTCTTCGCATTGCTGGAGAAGATCAATTTGACTGTGGGTGTTTTCGGTCACGAAGGCAGTACAGTCGTGGTCATCTTGAATGCGTTGCGGCTGCTGCAATCGTCGAAGAATTAGTCCCGAGGCGAGAGCATGTGATATTTGCTCCGCTCCAGCATCGGTCCGCGTGTACTTCCGGTTAAAAATTGGACCACGAGCGGATTCGTTGATTCTTTGAGCTCTTGCGGCGTGCCAGCGGCTACAATTTTGCCGCGATGGAGCATCGCCATTCGCGTCGCCACATGGAACGCGCTGTCCATCAGGTGCGTGACGATGATCGATGTCGCTTTCGTTCGTTCCGTCAGGTTAATGATCAATTCGTCGATTAGCGCGCCGATCACCGGATCGAGTCCCTGAGTTGGTTCGTCGAACAAAATCAATTCCGGTTCCATCACCAGCGCCCGCGCGAGGCCGACGCGCTTGCGCATGCCGCCACTCAATTCAAACGGAAACAGTTTGTCTTCGCCCGTCATCTCAACCATCTCGAGCTTTTCATCGACAATGCGGTCTATTTCACCTGGCGTTGTGTCAGTCAACTCCTGCAACGGCAGCGCCAGATTTTCTCGAACCGTCATTGAACTGAGCAGCGCTGCATCCTGGTAAACCATTCCAATACGGGTGCGCATTCGTTCCAGCTGACGATGATCAAAGCCGGAAATGTCGTTGCCTTTGAAAAACACGCTGCCGCTCGTTGGCGTCAGAATTCCTAAGATCAAACGAAGAATCGTGGTTTTGCCCGCGCCGCTTTGACCGATGATGACCAGCCGCTCTTGAGGCGCGACTGCGAGCGAGACGCCGTCGAGGACGTGTTTGTCTCCGAAGCTGAGATGCAGGTCGCATAGATCAACAACGCGCTGCGTTGAAGTTGCGGTAGCGGGTTCGGGAGCGAGGATGGTTTGAGTCATTTTAACAGATGCGATTCGCGAAACTTGTTTGTGTTGCGCCGCTCTGGGAACGGATTCACTTCCAGCCGCCGGAACTTTTTTGTTAGCATCACGCTCCAACGTCGCGTTCGTGTCTGTTTCACTCTTTCTTTTGCGGCACGAATAGTTGGTCTTTTCATGTTAACGGTATAGCGCTGCTGCTTTCGATTCACTCGGCGTTGCTTGCTAAAGATGAACCGTTTTTTGCGTCGAGACGGCTATTGTCGATGCAACCGATTCCAGATCACCCCGCCTGCGAATCCAAAGATGTAGCCCAACGCGACGGTCACGATGATAAGAGTGGCGGCCGCCCCGGAATCAAATGGTTTCACCACATAAACAGGCCGGATCATGTGCGCCCAAAAAATGAAATCGAGGATCGGCTGCGCCCAACCGAGCAATATCAGAATTATCCACAGTAAATGCCAACCGCCGATTAATGCGCCGATGACGAGTCCAACTTTATTTGGATTAGCCATCACGGTCCGCAATCACGTTTTCGGAGAAGTTTTGCCGTTGAGCCGTTCGCGAAATTCAGTCGGTGATTGACCAAAGACGCGTTTGAACATGCGATTGAACTGCGTCAGCGATTGAAATCCAACGTCGTACGCAACTTCGCTTACTCTCCGATTTGGGTTTAAAAGTTGAGTACGCGCGTCCTCAAGTCGAACCCGCGCGACATAGTCGGTAAATTTCAGACCGGTCGATTTGTGAAATACTTTGCAAAAATGAAAGACACTCGCGCCAGCTGCTTGCGCGACCGCCGAAAGCGATAACGGCTCCGATTTGTGTTTGTCGATGTAATCACGCGCCTTCTGAACTAACGGTGGCTCTGCATTTTGCCGCTCCACAATCAATTGATTGCTTAACGCCGAAAGTTGTTCGGCGAAGAACGCCAGTAGACGCACGATCGCGTTGTATTTGTCCGGGGGAATCAGCGGATTTTTCTCCCAAGTCTTGCGGATCTGTCCGGCGAATGGAATGCCGCACCTCTCGAGCTGGCGCGTCACTTTGCTCGTGTCCGACTTTACCGGCATGTGCCGTAAAACCTGACCGATTCGCAAGTAGCCGATGATGTTGGTCCCGAGTTTTACCGGAACGGCAGTTTCGGTGAGCCCGAACGGACATGTGACGGTGTGCGGCAGTTCACCGGTGTGATCAATCATTTCCTGATGCGCTTCCAGACAAACTGCCAAACCTTTCGGGTGTTCGGCGAGCAACGCGCAAAACGGGTTTTGGTTTTTCTTCCCCTGATGTTCGAGCTGCCAGTAATCCACCGGCCGTA
>CAZFZG010000026.1:0-21733 GCA_964523205.1 uncultured Chthoniobacteraceae bacterium
GGCGGATGTTTGGAGAAATAGGAGGAGGCCGAGTTGAGCACACCACCAATCCCGCGATCGAGGGCGAGTTTGCAGCAACGGATGGCGTCGATGGCGATGCCGGCCGAGTTGGGCGAGTCTTCGACCGAAAGTTTGATGTCCATTTCCATCGGCACGTCGCCGAACAGTCGGCCCTCGACGCGGATGAACGCGATCTTGTTGTCGAGCTGCCACGGAACGTAATCGCTCGGGCCGATGTGAATGTTTTCGTCGGCCAACCGCTCGTTCATGACCGATTGGACCGCCTCTGTTTTTGACGTTTTCTTCGAGCTCAGCCGGGTCCGGCTGAGCATATTGAGAAAATCGGTGTTGCCCCCAGTGTTGAGCTGATAAGTACGCTCAACTTTGACGCCGCGCTTCCGGAAAAGATCGACAATGGTGCGATGAAGCACCGTAGCACCGAGCTGCGATTTAATATCGTCGCCGATAATCGGCAGATTCTTGTCGGCAAAGCGTTTTGCCCAAACCGGGTCGCTGGCGATGAAAACGGGGATGTTGTTTACAAAGGCCACTCCAGCTTCGAGCGCGCAACTGGCATAAAACTTGGTCGCTTCCTCAGAACCGACCGGCAGATAATTGACCATGATTTCGGCGGCGGAATCTTTCAGTTCGGAGATGATTTGCTCGCGAGTGGATTCCTTTTCCAACGGAAGGAATGTGCGCAGGGGATCGTGATCGGACATATGCTCGGCAAAGCTGTCGAAGACGCAGCCCATTTTCACGATGGCGCCGGTGAGGCTCACTTTTTCGCAAAAAACCTGGGTGCAATTGGGGGGAGCAAAGATGGCTTTGCTGACATCGAGGCCGACCTTGCGGCGGTCGATGTCGAAGGCGGCTACGACTTCGATGTCTCCCGGGCGGTAGGAGCCGATTTGCTTGTGCATCAGGCCGACGGCAGTGCCATTGACCGAGGAGCTGCGATAGAAGTTGATTCCCTGGACGAGCGAGCTGGCGCAATTGCCCACTCCAACGATAGCGATACGTATTTTTCTCATTGGGAAAAAGGAAATCCTACCCGCCGCAGTGAGCTTGGGGCAAGATGCAAAGTATTAAGTTTTGACAGGTTAAGGAGGCCACTGAAATGTCGGGTCTCGTCCGAGGAGAACCCCCTATTAGATTTGGGCGTGGAAACTGCCGCAGTCAAGGCTAGCATGCAAGCATTTTTGAGGATGTTTGTTAGGTCAAAATTTGCCGCCCGCGGGCTGTCGATCCTGACGGTCATCGCTACTGCCGGCCCTTGCGGGATAATGCGTGCCCAGCCGCCCACTTACAGCATCGACCAGGGGGTGGCCCTGGCCGACTCCCAAAACCCCGACATCCTCATCGCCCGCAAAAAATTGGAAGGGGCGCGTGGTGGTTTGATCGAAGCGCGCTCGGGCTATTTGCCTTCCGTGATTTCCAGCGGCTTCGCCGACAAACGCCAAACCCAGACCAGCACGAATCTGCGGGAGGAGGATTACAACGCTTCCATCCGCGCACTCGAAAACATTTACACCGGCGGCGCAGTTTCCAATCAGGTCGCGATCGCCGAGCTGATGATCGAAAAACAACGATGCGACCTGGAAGAAGTGCGCAACAGAGTGGCGATGGAGGTGCGGATTGCGTTTTACGATGTGCTTTTGAACCGCGCCAAAGTCCGGGTCCGAGAAAATTCAGTGCGGGTGCTGAATGAGGAACTGAAAACGCAGGACGAACGATTGAGTGCCGGAATTGTCGGAACGTTGAACGTTCGCCGCGCTCAAGTCGCATTGGCCAATGAAGAGCCCGAACTGGCCAATGCCAAGACGCAACTCAGAAATTCATACCTGCGATTGGGCGAGCTTTTCGGAATCGATTACCGCACCCAGGTCGAGCAATCGCCCTTTGAGGTTGCCGGACAGTTGCAATATGCCGCGCTCCATCCCGACCTGAACGAATGCCTTGCCCGTGCCGACACCAATCGATGCGACATCAAAGCTCGCCAGATCGATGTCGAAATCGAAGATCGACAATACCTGGTCGACCGAAGTGAACTTCGGCCGCACGTTCAGCTTTTCTCGGGCTACGAGGTTTACAGCGAACGCGATCCGAACGTCGGACCCGAGTTCAATCATGGTTATCTGGTGGGCGTAAATGCGACCTGGCACCTGTTTGACGGCTTTGCCACCAAGGGACGAATGCAAGCTACCCGTGCGCGACGCGACGCCGCCGCGCAGGCGCTGGAAGCTGCTCGTCGGGCCGTTGCCTCCGACGTCCGGAGCGCGTTTCTCGATCTGCAACAAGCCGACAACGTCCTCGAATCGGAAACGAAGAACGTTCAAACCGCCGATGAGTCGCTCGAAATTACGAAAACAAATCTCGCCGCCGGACTTGGGACCCAGCTCGATATCCTCCAAGCCGCAGCGGACGTCACCCGAACGCGAACGACGCGACTCAGCGCGATTTATCTGCACAACGTCGCGCTGGCTCGCCTTGCCCGCGCCTGTGGCAGCACGCCCGAAGCGCTCGATTTCGCCTCTAACCGTTTGAAGAAGCGGAACGAGAAACAGGCCACAGATATTGCACAGCCGCCCTCAAGATTAACCAAGCGATGAAACTCCGACTCGTTGCCTTGACTTTGTCGCTGTCGATCTTGCCAGTCGCGCCGGCCTTTACCCTCGACGAAGCTCTGAACACGACGCTGGAAAAAAATCCGGCCATTCAGCAGGCGAAATTCAAAGTCGAGCAGGCGTCGGGGCGTCGGCTCGTTCTACGCTCAGTCATTTGGCCGAGTGTAAGAGTGAACGTTCCGGCCGGCGTGCAAGGCGGATATCGCTCGGGTAGCACAACGACCAGGTTGTTTGGGTTTGTGCGCGGAGCGCTGACCCAACCATTGATCGATGCCGCGATTCTGCCTTCACTCCGGCGTGGAGACATCGAAGTTCTAATCGCCCAACAACAGCTGAACCTCGCGATCGAAGAACAACTGCACGCGGCCCGGGTCGCATTCTATTCCGCGCTCTATCAACGAGAATTGCGTTCGCTCGCCGAAAAACAACGGCTGCGCCTGGACGAGAACGTGGCCAGCCAAAACGACCGTTATCAAGCAGGCCTGGTCGACCGCAGCGCCTTTACCACCGCGACGGTGGAAGCGCGCGGGCTGGATCCAATGGTTGAAGGCGCCCAACGCAGTTACGCCGCCGCCCAGCTTCAGCTCGGTCAGGCTATGGCGACCGATCTCAACTCGGACACGCCCTTAGCCGAACCCGAGGGCGAGCTGACATTTGCCACTGTCGAGGTCGATGTTGAGGCCGAAACAACCGCCGCGTTGGAACGCCGGACTGATGTCAAACTCGCGCGGTTGCTGGTGAAAGCTGCAAATGAGGACGCGCGCATCATTGCAGCGGGTTACTATCCGTCCGCGACCGGAAGCATCGCCGGCGATTACATACCAGTCCATGGAATCCATCGTGAAGGTTCCACCAGCCGCAATCAGGACTTTATCGGCTCGGAAATTCGCGAAGGCGCGGCTTACACCTGGCAGGTGATCGACAACGGGAGAGTAGGAGGCGCGGTCCTCAAAGCGACGAAGGTGCGCGAGATCAACGAGCTCGAGCTGAGGAAGTTGGAAACTGGCGTCGGCCAACAGCTCCGGCGCATTCAAAGCGATCTGGCCGGAATCATAGAACGCCACAAAGCCCTCGCCTCGGGCGCAAATAATGCCGAACAAGCGGCGATCGCAGTTCAACAAAATCTCGGGAGCGGTCTGGCCTCCCAGCTTGAGTATCGCGTGGCCGAAAGCAGTTTCCTCAAAACTCAGACCGGTTTGCTCGAAGCGAGTTATCTGCAAAATGTGGCGCTGGCGGAGTGGGACCGCACTACCGGACGTTATTTTCAATTTTCCGAAGATATGCATTAGGTTGCAGTCCTTGAAGATTGCGAACTCCAGGCGGCTTTTGTGGGTCGCGGGCGCGCTGCTCATTCTGATTTGCGGCGTAGCCTATTATTTTTTCATGCCGGTGGCGCAAGTGGCCGTCGTCCGGCGCGGCATTGCCATCTCGGCCGTTTACGGAACCGTTCGCATCGAACCCGCCTTTGTGGTCCATGTTCGAGCGCAGAATGCCGGTTTTATTCAATTAGCTGACGAATTTTCTGCCGGCCGCGGCGCGATCGGCAAGAGCGTGACCAAGGGCCAGTTGCTTGCCACCATCGCGGACGAAACAACCGCCCGGCAATTGAAGCAGGCGCGCACCGACCTCCAAGCGGCGAACGAGCGAGCCAAATTGCCACTGCCGTCGGAGGAGCTGCTTAAAGCCGCGGAGGACAATCTCCATCGGCTCGAACAGGTGGTCGCGACCGGGAACGTGCCCGCCGTCGAGTACGAGAAATCCAGAAGTGAAGCGAATCGGTTACGGGGCGCGCGCGACAACGAACGAATCGAGCGGGACCGCAATCTTGAGGCGCTGGAGGAGGCCCAGAAAAAATTGGAAGCACAAATGCAAAATTCGGAAATTCGCGCACCGATGGACGGTCTGCTCTCCGCGGTGGGGACGATCGATGGCGAGCTGGTGGCTGAAGGCAATCAGCTATTCACCGTTTCATCTCGCAAAACTTACGTCCGCGGTGAGGTAAACGAAGAGGATGTTGGCGAAGTAAAACCTGGAATGAAAGCCAAGATTCAACTCTACGCCTATCGCACCGCCATTTTGCGGGCCCATGTGTCATCGGTCCAACCAGCCGCCGATCCGGACACCCAGCGTTACACCGTTATCCTGGAAATGGAAAAACCGCCGGACAACTTGATGGCCGGAATGACTGGCGAGATGAACATCATCACCGGTATGCACGAAAACGCTTTGCTGATGCCCACGCGCGCTTTGCTTGTGGATCAAGCGTGGATTGTAAAGCGGGGAATTGTGCAAAAACGCACCATCAAGGTCGGTTTTCGCACGCTCGACCTCACCGAGGCGCTCGGTGGCATCTCCCTGGGTGATCATGTTGTCGTCTCAGACCAGGACAAGCTTCGCACGGGAGAACCGGTGCGCCAGCACCGCGTCGATTTTTCTCCGCCAAAGCCGTGACGCCGCCACTTTACATTGCGTTGCGTTTTGCCACGCATCGCAAACGCGCCTTGCTGCTCAGTCTCGTCGGCGTCGTCTTCGGGGTTGCTATTTTCATTTGCACCCAGGCGCAAACCCAGGGCTTCTTGCAGTTTTTCATCGAGTCAACGATCGGCAGCAACGGCGCCCTGACGTTGCGCTCGCGATTTCGGCCACGCTACCAAGGGATGATTGTCTCAGCCAAGACGCCCGGCGGAGTGTCGGCCCAGCGAAGTTATTTTGAGGGAATTAATAACGTCAGCGAAATCATGCGGGTGAGTCGGCAGTTTTCCAACGTGGTGGCGTGCTCGCCGGTGCTGCGCGGCAACATCAGCGCGCGAGCTGGATTTGAAACCACCACGGTGGAGCTTTTCGGAATTGATCCGCCGTCTCATCTGCGCACGACCGATCTAGCCAAACAGATCATCGACGGAAAATTCGATGATTTCGTTAACAACACGAATTCAGCAATCATCGGCTACAGACTGGCCGACCAGCTCGACGTAGGCTGTGGCGATTCGATTCAACTGCTTTCGCCGGGCGGCGAATATTGGCGTTTTGCGGTCGCAGCCATTGCCCGCAGCGGCGTGGGCCCGATTGACTCTGCACGCGTCTACGTGCAGACACGCGTCGCCCAACGACTTCTGAAAAAACCGTACGAAGCCTCGATGATCATTTATAAATTGCGCGATCCGGATCGTGCTCCGGCGCTGGCAACGCATTTCGAGAATTTATTTCAGCATTTTTCGCAAAGCTGGCAGGAACGGGAAGAATCGACCCTGCAATTGTTTATCATGCTCCGGTTATCAGCAGCGGTCACGGTGTCGCTCATGATTCTTCTGGCCGGTTTCGGAATTTTCAACGTGCTGACAATGTCCGTGCTGTCGAAAATTAGGGAGATCGCGATTTTGCGTTCCATGGGCTATCGCAGGATCGACATCTCCGCGATTTTTCTTTGGCAAGGCGCGCTAATCGCCACGGTTGGTTCGCTCATCGGCTGCATCCTCGGCGCGTTGCTGACCTGGATTGTTTCGACAGTGCCCATCCACATCCGAGGCCTGCTTTACACGGATCATTTTTTAGTGGTGTGGGATTGGCGACATTATTTTTGGGCAGCGCTGCTCGCCGTCGTCGCGGTGTTCATCGCCAGTTATGTTCCGGCGCAGCGGGCCGCACATTTACAGCCGGTCGATACTTTGCGCGGGTCCAGTTTATGAAAGGCGACATTTCGCTCAGCTGCCGCGATCTCGAGCGTTACCTCGGTGAAGAAGAAGAACGTGTGCACGCCTTGCGCGGCGTATCACTCGATGTGGAAGCGGGAAGTCTTCACGCCGTCGTTGGGCCGTCCGGTTGCGGCAAGAGCACTTTGCTTTACATCCTCGGCCTGCTCGATGTGCCCGATGGGGGTTCGGTCGAGATCAGTTCAACGCTGATCGCAGGTCTGAGCGATGAAGAGCTGGCGCGGCGTCGCAACGAGCTGATCGGGTTCATTTTTCAATTCCATTTCTTAATGGAGGAGTTCACCGCCCATGAGAACGTGATGATTCCGATGCGCCGGCTTGGTCAATGGAGCGAAGAGGAAATGTCCGAACGCGCGGCAAACTTGCTGAAGGCGGTCGATCTTGGCGACAAGTTGCGGCGTCAAAGCCGCCATCTTTCTGGTGGCGAACAACAGCGCGTGGCCATCGCACGCGCATTGGCCAACGACCCGCAGGTAATTCTTGCGGACGAGCCGACTGGAAATCTCGACACCAACAATTCGCAACGCGCATTTGAGCTGCTTGCGAACATCGTTCGCGAGCGCGACAAGGGATTACTTCTCGTGACTCACAACCGCTTCATCGCTGATGCCTGCGACTGGGTCCACGAGATGAAAGACGGCCGTATCATGGCCTCTCACCCGCACGGCCAGCGTATTTCAGTGTGACCGTTTTGTCTGCCTGCGAATGAAGCTAAATGGAGTCGACCTTGCTGGGCAGGATCTGTGAAGCACCCCTGAATCATGCCGGACAACACGCCGAAAGTCTCCATTCTGCTGCCCTCGCTCGACGCCCGGAAATTCCTTCAACCGCGAGTGGACTCGTTGCTCGAACAAACCTTCGCCAATTGGGAGGCCATCGTTCTCGATAGCCAATCGACCGACGGCAGCTGGGATTTTTTTAAATCCGTTGCCGAAAACGATTCGCGTTTTCGGCTACATCAAATTCCACGTGAGGGACTATATGCCGCCCTCAACCGAGGATTGGAGCTCGCGAGGGGCGAATTTCTGCATATCGCTACTTGTGACGATACGATGGCCTCGGAATTCCTCACCGAAATGGTCGACGCGTTTGCACGATGTCCCGAGGCAGGAATCGCGGTCTGCGACTGTTTACTCATTAATCAGGACGGCCACGAGTTGCACGCACGTGATATGGCGAGCCGATTGTCAAAACGACGAAGGAACAATCTGTTAAGGTCTGGAACGGTCCGGACTTCTCTGCCCTCGGTAAGGCAGCACAACACTAATTATCGGCCTCCTCCGCATGATTGTCTTCTGCATTTCACAGGGCGCAGCGTTTACTTTTCCCTCACCCAACTCCTTGTTCGAACGGCCTCGGCAAAGACAGCAGGTTATTTCGAAACGGACGTGGGTTCGTCGGCAGATTTTCGATGGCTTGTCCGCCTAACGAGTACGACGGGCTCTGTTCATTTGCCGAAACGACTGGCGACCTGGCGTTTTCACGGAGACCAAATTAGTTTGTATCGCGATGACACACGCCTAACCAGAATGAGCGAAATGTGCCAGCAAATTTTGCCGGTTATCCGCCAAAGTCATCCGCGTTTGCTGACTCCGAATGATTGCGAGCTGCTCCTGTTACGTTACAGAACTTCTCTTGCTAAGTCAGTGATCCAACGTGTTGGCTGCTGGTTCGAAACTCTCGGGCGCCTAGGGAGGCTGTTCTTTGAACAACCTCTCGCCACGCTGCAAGCTCTTCGCCGAGCCGGATTTGGGCGGAATTGGGTTTTTGCGATTATCCTTCAAAAAGCACAATTGGTTCCACGCGACCTAGATATCCCCATGTAGACGCATACCAACGGCTCCGGCGCGATCCGGTAGTTGTAAATGCGTTAACAATTTATCAATGTAGTCGGACCACGAGCGGAATTTCCTCATGCGCGCTTCTTCGCAAAGTCGCGAATACAATTTTCTGTCTAAGAGCAGCGTTTTAATCGCGTCGGCCAGCATGTCCGGTTTGGTTTGATCGACAATTAGGCAGCCGCCGCCCCGCGCCACTTCACCCAGCGCGCCGTTACCTCCGCAGATGCATGGCTTGCCATGGACAAGACTCTCGGCAATGGGAAGCCCGAAACCTTCCATGAGAGACGGATAGACGGTGAAACGACACGCCTCATAGGCGTGGTCAAGGACGCTATCGTTAACTTGCTTCAGCCAACGAATCGGTCGGGCGGACCGGCGAAGCTTGCCCAGTTCAGCTGTAACTTTGCTGCCAAAACCACCGGTGCTACGACCGATCAGCTCAAGATCGAAATCGAGACTTGAGTTCCACAAAATATTAGCTGCACGCAGTAAGGTGAGGTGATTTTTCCGCGGCTCGAAAGACCCTACGCACAGAATCAGCTCCCGAGTGGCGTTCGAGGGCAAATGCTGCGTCTTAACCGGTTCGACCGGCCAGGTCTCAACCACGGTCTCGGCGGCCGGCACGCCTAACTCGGACCAAAACTGGCGTAAATCATTACGGGAAGCTTCGGACACACAAATGACCAAATCGAAATTGGCCAACGCAACGATGTAGCTTTCAAATTTCGCCCTCGCCCCTGGATTCAACAACGACAATCGGAGGGCAGCCGCGTCGCTAAAGATTGCCACCGCGCGGGCGCCTGTTTGTGAAATGGCGGGAAGTAACTTCTTTAAACGGCCGTCCCGAAAAATGTCGGGGACCAACATGACATCTCCGCGTCGCAATTGAGTTTCAAGTCGAATCGATTTTCGAAAGATTTGTCGATATAACTCGGCCGGAAAGTACTCGCCGCGAAATTCCGGACGCGCAATCGGTCGGTTCAGAAAACGAGATGGTTCTTCGAGTAGCGCTCGCTCGCGCCGGCCGAGGAGCTGGTACCGATTCCCAACCGGGTTCCAGGAAATCGGCGTAACCGAAACACGCCGGGTCATTTCCTGAAAGATGCGGCGATTATTGCGTTGCATCCCCGTACTTCGCGGCGACTTGCAGCAGCCGGTAACGTCCAAAAAGACCATCAGCGCGAAGTAAAAACCTTCCAGTTATCGCTGAAGAACCCTATCGTCTCGTTGTTGTGCCGGCGCCGTCCATACGGGACATCGTGCAATGTCATTGTCCCGATTTGCCGGAACACGGTGCGCATCATGTCCGAAGCCGGAATGATGTATCGATTAATCCTTCGCCGTTCCAGGCATCCGCTGATCCACATGTCGTCCATATAAAATGCGCCGGGCGGAGCCGTGGAGTAGTCCCAGAGCGACTCGTCAAAAAAAAGCGGCTGAATCAGATAACTCCCGCAGCCCGTCATAACCGCAGTCTGTTTTGGAGATTGCAGGTCGACACCGGCTTCAATATTACAATCGCGCCAATTCAAACTCCGCGGCATCGGTCCGCCGCGAAAACACAAAGCAGCATCAGGCAATTGCTGGTGATAGTGAAGATACAGTTCGATGGAATCGCGCGGATAAATTCGATCGTCGTCGACCACCATAACCAGAGTGTCGCTTCGACCTGCGGCAAGCTCATCTTGCACCACCACGATGAACTTGGTGGCCGGTCCCCAATCCTTCTCGCATCGCAATATTCGAAGCTTAGGGGTCTGATAAAGCCAGTGTGGAATTTCATAGGCGCGCTGCTGCCGCAGTGAAAATTTCGGAACAGCCAAAACTATTTCGTCCGGTGGACGCGTTTGATTCAACAACGAATTCAGCGTGGGCTGAAGCCGGCCAATTCGATCAGGCATAGTCGAAAGCGACACAATGATCCGCTTTTCCGGACGTGAATTCGAATTGGCCAGAACTTGGCGAATAAATGTCTGCTGTCGGTGGCGTTTGGGGCGGAAATAAAACGAGTAATCGGAGATCAGATCCAAGACTGCTCTACCCATGCGTCTAAACCACATCAGAATCATCGCTGTCGGTTCTTGCCTTGTGGCCGTGATTTTCGCAGAACCACTGCTTTATTCCAAAGAATTTCCGAGTGGCCTCTAACGCGCAGTTTAACGGCAGTCATTGGGCAACGACCTTCCAGCAGACGAACTGAGCGCGACTCAACTCAACCTCAAGGGTCGGATACAATTGACGGATGAGAGGGAGATCGCGGGCGACACAAGCCCCGATTAAAGGAGGAAGCGGCGGGTTCTCGCGAATCTCGTCGACCGTATATTTGGTCACCGTGGATCGCAGTTTGCCATGGAAGAGGTAGAACGAATCCCACAGTAAATCGGCCCCCGGCTCCTTCGCCTCTACTAATACTATTTTAGTTCCATCTCGTTGCAGCGCACCGAGCTCTTCCGCGATCGCCTTCTCATCCGTCACATCTTTTGGGACAATGAGCGCCGGGATTAGAGTATTAATCTTGTCCTTGCGGTCGTCTTTGCCCTCGAGGTGATCGATTTCTATTTTCGTTTGGATTAACCCGGAGATTGAGAGGACTGCCACCCCGATAATCGAGAGACCACGAAGCGGCTGTGCCCGCTCCATGAATCGATAAAAGACGATTGCGATCAGAAAACAACCAACCGGCACAATCGGAATAACATACCGGAAGTGACGAAAATTTGAGACGATCAGCAAGGCAAGAGCAATTAAACTGACCAGCCCAATTTCACGAACCGCCGGAGGTTCAGTTTCTTTTCTTGATAACAAGATTGCGAACGGGGCCAGCAAGGCCAGCAAGCCGAACACGCCGCCGTTGACGATCATCCGGAGCGGAATTTCAAAATAAGATCGCTTTCCAAGGCCAGTCGGGCCAAGCCAAACAATCACTTCCTGATGAAAAACGCTCCACCAAGGCATGTGATATCTGAGTAATTGAAGTAAGGGCCAAAGGGACATGGCAACCAGAGCCAGGAGCAAACTAAGACCCAGCTGCCAGTTCTTGAGCCGAGGACGCTCCGCATGGGACGTCGCGCGCAGGGCAAGAATCAGCAGCCAGACGATAAACGGCGCAGGATTCTTCTGGAGGGTTCCGAGCCAGCAACTGGCCGCGACCGCCAGCCACCAACCGGGTCGCTTTCGGGCAAGCTCTGAAAACAAGACTGTCGTCGTAGTGAAGAAGGCGAGGCCTATATCGAGCAAGGCGCGCGTTGCCTGAGTAGCGAATAGCGGACACGAAAACAGCGCCACAACGCTCAGAGCGACAAGCCACGGCTGATCCGGTCTGATCGCGCGAACCAGCCAGGCCAAAACAACAGCCGTCAGAGCAGCATAGATCAACGGCCAGATTCGCACCGCCAAACTCGGATTTGCAGCGCGAGGCAAGGTCAGGGCAGTCAGCCAGTATTGCAGCGGCGGCTTCTCGAACGACGGCTCAAAGTTGAAATGGACGAGCCATGGTCCGGTCGAAAGCATTTCGCGACTTCGTTCCGCCGTCAGTAGCTCGTCGGTAGCGACTAAAGTCCCCTTCGGAATTTCGAAGCTGAGCCAGCACAGGACCAGCGCGGAAAACAAACAAGCGGTGGCGACGGCCCAGCGGCGCGGACCAGGGTGAAGTGAGCGGAGGGTTTCCACAAAGAGAGAACTCATTTCACCGGGAAAGAGCAAACGCAACCGCGGTGACAATGGCGAGGACAGGTCTGGCGGAATGCCAAGCTGGAACTGTTCAAATCAGCACGGTAGCATGCCGGCCTGGAAAGGAGACGATCCAAGAGACTGCGGACCTAATTTATGAAGAAGGTATTCCTGACGGGCGCAAGCTCCGGCATTGGCCTTGCCATCGCAAAATCGCTCATCTCGCGCGGCGACGACGTTTGGGGGACATCGCGCAACCTGATTCATCTCGAAGAAGTCCAAGGATTGCATCCAGTGCGCCTCGATTTGGGCGACCCGCGCTCAATCGCTGATGCTTTCAAAAGTGCGCTGGGCGCCGCCGGCCATTTCGACGCGGTAATTAATAATGCCGGCAGCGGTCACTTCAGCGCCGCAGAACATCTGTCCGACGCAGAAATTGAAAGTCAGTTTCGAATCCTGGTGTTCGGGCAGCTTCAACTGATACGTCTGGCGATGGCGGCGATGCGCGCGCGGGGATTTGGTTTGATCATCAACGTTACGTCCCTGGCGTCGCGCTTGCCGGTACCGTTCATGGCGGCTTACAACGCCGCCAAAGCCGCCATGGCCGCCTATACGATGTCGATGCAGCTCGAGCTGCCAGACTCCAAAGTGCGCGTTGTCGATCTTCAACCGGCCGACATTTCCACCGCGTTCAACGATGCCGTCCCGAAAAAGACAGAAAGCGATCCGCTTTATCAAGAGCGGCTGGCCAAGACCTGGGCCGCGGTCGATCGAAACATGAAGAATGCGCCGCCGCCCGAGTTGGTGGCAAAGCATGCTCTCAGGTTGATTGATTCATCGAATCCGCCGCCGCGTATCACTGTGGGTGATGCTTTTCAATCCAAAGTCGCGCCGCTTATTTTTCGGTTTCTGCCGCAGCGGGTCCGAGTTTGGGGGCTGAAGATGTACTACGGGATTTGATTTCGGCCTGATTCGGCAAGAAACGATCTGATCCAGTGCCGAATAATCGGCAAGGATAGGATCGGCCGGGAAAAGAACACGGTCCAACTGTCGCGAAAAAAGTTTATCACCTCGGTATTGCTCCGGACCGTACCGTTTGGCACATCGCAGAGCGCCATTGTGCCGCGTTGTACTCGAACGGCCCGCATCATCGCTGACGCCGGCACCACATACTTCTTGATGCCACGTCGATCCAGGCACCCGCTTATCCAGATGTCGTCCATGTAGAATGCGCTTGCTGGCGCACCGGTGTAATCCCACAACGCGGAATCGAAGAACCGCGGCTGAACTAGATAACTTGCCGTGCCGGTCATGACCGCGACTGGTTTAGGCTCGCGGATCTGATTGGCGCGAATCATCTTCGGCAGGAACCAGACAAAGCTATGCGGTATTAATGCGCCCCGGAAACAAAGCGCGGCATCCGGTAGTTGTGCGTGGTAATGCAGATATGTTTCCAAGGCATCGCGAGGGTAGGTGCGGTCGTCATCAACAACCATGATCAAGGTGTTGCCGCGACCGGCGGCCAGCTCTTCCTGAATGACTGGAATGAGTTTGGTTGCCGGTCCCCAGTCCTGCTGACAGCGCAAAATGCGGACACGCGCGATACTGTCGAGATAGCCAGGAACGACGTACTTCTTGTGTTGACGATTCGAAAATCGAGGGACGGCGATAACGATTTCGTCAGGCGCCCGCGTCTGTTCCAGCAGACAACGAAGCGTCGATTCAAGGTTGTCAATTCGGTCCGGCAACGTCGAAAGGGAAACGATCACCCGGCGGTTGCCCGTTGAGGCAGAATGGGACAACTGCCGCCGGATGAATCGAGCTTGGCGCCGCCCAAAAATTAGCGAGTAGACAGTCTCGGCTGTCCCGCTCACCATTTCCTCCAACTTTCGCGTGAACCGGCCCATCGCGAATGGAATTATACCGTAAATATGAAAAAGCCGATCTCCGACGCGGTCATTATTATGGCCGGCACGGGCTCGCGCCTCGTCGCGGCGGGTCACATTTTGCCGAAACCGCTTATTCGAATTGGCGAGCAGGTGGTTTTTTCCTACACGATTGAGGCCCTCCGACGAGCCGGGATCGAGACCGTGCATGTAGTCACAGGCTTCAACAGCGACACGCTGTTGAGCGGGATCAAACCGTTGATTCCAGCCGGAATGAAGCTTCACCCGATTCACAATCCTGAATCACAAAAGCAAAACGGACTTTCTGTTCTGGCCGCGTCGCCCTCCGTGTCAGCGCCGTTTTTTCTAACCATGGGTGATCATTTGTTCCAACCAGGGATTGTCGATCTTCTTCTGCGCGAAGCGAAACCAAACGAGCTTAATGTAGCGATCGACCGGAAACTAAATTCCATCTTCGATCCCGAAGACGCGATGAAAGTGCAGACGCGCGGAGACCGCGTTCTGAGCATCGGAAAAGACTTGCCTACCTATGACGCGATCGACACCGGTGCGTTCGTGTGCCCGCTCAGCTTTTTCGATTACTTAAGAGAGGCGAAGTCGGCCAGTAATGAAAGTGATTGCAGCCTCGCCGATGGGGTCCGGCTGATGGCAGCGGCCGGCAAAGTCCATGCGGTCGATATTGGCCCGGCGTGGTGGCAGGACATAGACACGCCGGAAATGTTAGCGGCGGCTGAAAAAGTCCTGGGCGCTTCAGGCCATCGTTTCGCGCCCCGCCCGGCCGCGCCATGAAAGAATCAATGTTCCGAGCGCATAGACAAAGAGAAGGTGCAAGATCCACTGCGCCAGCCCGGCCGCCGCCAAAATCAGAAACGCCAAGAACGGCACATCTCTTTTCGTTAATTCGAACGCCCACGAGGTGAGGCGATCACCGAACATTCGTCCGCCTGATCGCCGCAACCGGTCGTCGTTCCTTGTATGCACCACCGCTGCCGGTCCTCGGCGAAGGAGGTCAAGAGCGTGGTCCGGACCGAGACGCCAGGCAAGAAATATAAATGCTAGAAGCCCTTCGCTAAGATACACCCAGTGGATGACCGCGCTCCGTGGAGCGCTGCGAAATAAGCCTAATCCAAGGCCGATCGAAAACAGCAGAAGCGCGATCAAATCTCCAAATGCATCGACACCAGGGCCCTTCTCAGAATCCAAATACTTCGCGCGCGCGATTTCGCCGTCACAACCATCAAGAATACTGTGGACTTGAAAGAGGAGTGCACCGGTCACGAAACCGAAATAATCTCCACGGATCAGCAGCAGAAACCCAATCAGTGGGAACACCGTGATGAGCCACGTCCATAGGTTCGGCGTCATTGACGTTTTGAGCAGCAGGCGACTAACCGCGCGTGAAACTGGTCGGTTCAAGTAACGCGCCACAAATCCATCGCGGGCTTTGCCGCTGCGCCGCAGCAACCATCCTTCGCCTCGCGAAATGTCACGCGAGCTCGGAAGATAGCGCCACGCATCGATCTCCCGTGCATGGTCCGAATCGGCACGTTCAGCCTCAATTCGTCGCCAAAGCTTTTCCCAAACCGCCGACTCATCGCCAAGCGACGCATCGTGTTCAAGCGAAAATGAATCGCGAAGTAATTGATCGATTCCGCCGCGTTTGACCAGCAAGCGGGTATTGAGAAAGCGCTCATGCGCACCAACGCTCAAGCCTTCGACAAACTGGCAGCGTGTTAATCGAGGATTTTCCGGTTGCCAGCGTTGCTCATGCGCGATGTCCGGGCGCCAGAAGATGACGATGTCGATCTTGCGCTGGCTTGAGATCGATCGGGCGAATTCATCCAGGGCCAGAGCGAGCCGATCGAGCTGGCGTAAGCCGCCGATTTTCCAATTGGCCGACTCGTCGGCGACGATGATTACGCGATCAAAACTCGGAATCATGCAGCAATTGACCGGTGATAAATCCGGTAGGTTTTGTAACGTGTCGCACCCATCGCCTCGATGAAGCGGTTCACCATCAGGTTGTCTTCGAGCGTCATACTGAGCTCGCCAGTAAACCCGCGTCTAAGCGCTTCATCCATCAATCGCAGGACAAGCATTTCCGCGACCCCGGTCCGACGGTATTCTTGGACCACACCCAGCGCAATCAACCGCCCAGTCCGGACTTTGCGCAGGTAATAAAGCACCTTGATCAAGCCTATCGGCAAGCCAAACGTAGTCAGTCGCCCATTTATTTTCCGAAGAGCTACGTTGAGGTCAGGCACTCCAATGACAAACCCAACCGGGCGGTCTCCAATTTCCGCAATCAGGGTTGCTTCTGGCACAATCAACTGCTTCAACTCGCGCGCCATGTGATCGGCCTCTGCTTCGGTAAATGCGACAAAGCCCCAGTTTTTCTGCCAAGCGTGATTGTAAACTGTCCGGATGCGCTGACCCTCCTCGTCGATTTTTCTTAAATTAATTGGGCGAATCCTAACTCCTAGTTTGCCAGCACGGGCGAGCGCAATCTTACGCAAGCGTTGGGCCGGCGCCGGAAATTCGCTAAACCACCAAGCGTACCAGTCCTTCGCCTTGGTGAAACCACAATGCTCGATCAGGTCCGCGTAATAACGAGGATTATGCGCTGTCAACAGGGTCGGTGGACATTCAAAGCCATCGATAAGTAATCCGCAGACATAATTTGTTGAGTAATCAATTGGTCCCATGATTTCAGTCCGGCCACGATCGCGCAACCAACCAGCGGCGGCGTCGAAAAGCGCTGCCGCAACATCGACATCGTCGATCAATTCGAACAGACCGAAGCAACCAACATTCGATTGATGGAGAGAATTGTAGTTGGGGTCGTCGCTTGCCATGATACGTCCAACGATCTCGCCATCTCGTCGCGCTAAAAAGAGCGCCGCATCGGCGTGTTGGTAAAACGGATGCCGTTTCCGATCGAGAAAAGCTTTGCGTTCAGCGATCAGTGGCGCCACCCAAGCCGAGTCGCCTCGATAAATTCGCCATGGAAATTTAATGAACGCACCACGATCCCGACGCGAACCGATTTGCGAAATCTGGATTTGGGACACACTCAAGCGACCTGCGATTGGCGTGGTTGCCTCACCATCTCCAGAAGTGAGCGACACATGCTCTTTTCTCGAAAAAGCAGATAGATGAGCAACAGGTTGAACATCGTAATCTCAATCCAAAAAAACCATGCAGCCCGATCAAGCAACAGTACCGTAAAAAGGAAGAGCATCCGCGAGTTGGTCATTAACACGCCCCAGAACTTGAACGCGGGCCTTGCCGCATTGCGATATTGGGCCGCTAACCACTCTGGAATTTGCTCATGAAAAAGCCGGTCAACCGTCTCTCGAAATTGTTTCAATGGCCGTGATATCAACTCCTGCTGCCGGGTGAAGTTGAGGTATAACGCAAGCAGGAATTTCTGCCAGGGCCTCTGCCGCCAAGCCAGCGCTTCATAATCTGATCGCAGCGCAGCACCTGAATCGAAGTCCCCACGCGACCGCTGACTGACAAAGTAAAGATATGCATTCCGATAATAATCAGCGGCGCCGCCTTGCAGGCCGTGACTGAAAGCCGCCGCCACCGCGGCGAGAAAGATCATCGGGGACGCTCCCTCAAAGAGACAGCGCAGGGCCAGGTGCACATAAATGCTCGTGAAGATCAAATGATCGACAAGACTATCGACGATTCGGCCTTCTCTACTCTGCCGGCCGGTCAAACGCGCAAGCTGTCCGTCCGCATTGTCGAGCAAGTTGGCCCAGACATGAAGCACCATGCCGGTAATGTTTATTGTCAGATTCCGATAGAAATAGAGATGGCCGGCAAGGATCCCGAATACGCCGCCAAGTAGAGTCACTCCGACTGGCGACATTCCCAGCTTCGCGAAAAGCCTCGCGAACTGGAAACCAAGTTTGCGATAAAAGTAAAGATCCAGGACGCCCTCGGCCTCGCGCACCTTGTAGGTGGTCTCGATGACAGCGGCAGCTTTTGACGGCGGCTCGGAGATGATGCTTACGTCTGTTCCCACCTCAGGCGTTTTGCAATGCTGCGGGGACGAGCGTGTCTTGAAGAATATTCAAAGCTTCGTCGAGATCGGCCCGGGTATGATTGGCGGTGACGCAAGCGCGGAAACAGATTCGATCTTGGGGGACAGCCGGATAATCGACCGGCGCGACCCAAAGACCACGCCGCCTCAATTCATGACAGAGCCGATACATTCGTTCGCGGTCGCCAATAACGATCGGCATGACGTAAGTCGTCGACGCTCCGGTATCAATGCCAATAGCTTTCAACTGAGATCGAAAATAAGCCGCGTTCGCCCATAGTCGCGCCCGCAGTTCGGGCTCAGCCTTGGCAATTTCCAACGCCTCTAACGCGGCTGCCACAACAACCGGCGGCAGCGCACACGAATAAGCATATGGATGTGCGTAGTACCGCAGATAGTCCAGGGTCTCCACCGGGCCCGCCACAAACCCGCCGAGCGCTCCAAAAGCTTTGGAAAAGGTTCCATAAATCAGGCGGATTCGATCCTCGACCTGAAAATGCTCGGCCGCGCCGCGCCCGTGCGCTCCACATCCAAGTATGGAATGGGCCTCGTCGATGAAGACGCGTGCGTTGTGCGCTTGGGCAACATCGATCAACCCATCCAAAGCGGCAAAGTCTCCGTCCATCGAATAAATTCCCTCGATTATCACAAGTTGACGGCGACCTTTTCGCCGACTTAACGCTGCATCTAGGGATGCTGGATCATTATGCTCGAAACGATCGACCCGCGAACGGGACAAGACCGCTCCATCTCGCAAACTCAAATGCGATCGATTATCAAGAACAGCAACGTCGGTCTTGCGGAGGAGCCCGGAAATGGTGCCGAGTGCGCCACCGAAACCGCTGTTGAATAACATCGCATCTTCCCGACCCAGGAAATGTGCGATGCAGCGCTCAAGTTGGCGGTGTAAATCCGTCATTCCTGAGAGAAGCGGAGAGCCACAAGCCCCGAGCCCATATTTCGCGAGTGCCTGGCGCGCGGCTGAGATCACCTCGGGACGGTTGGCAAGGCCAAGATAATTGTAGGAACAAAGGTTGATGACGCAGCGCGGGCGGCCTTCATAATTGATCGTAGTTCGCGCATCCGCTGTGGCTAGCATTTCCGGCTCATAGAGCGTCGCTTCCCAGGCGCCGGCCTCCCGCCATTGAGTGAAGGCAAGCGGCGGAACCAGCGGGTCATCGCTGTCGCCGACGACGAAATCAGCAAGACTACGATTCGCGTCAAACTCTGACGAGGCGAGTTTATGATTCACGTTGTTGCTCATAAGAAGGCTCGAAAGGTTGGATTTTCGTGAAAGCCAACGTCGTCAGTCGAAATGGCAAGAGAGCCAATTTTAACTTTGGCGACGAGCAACGTCGGTGGCAAATAACTGCCCATTTTTTGTTAACTTCCTTAACGAATTCCCGAACTGCTTGTGCCGCCCGGGATGTTCGATATCGGGGCAGCTATTTTACTTAGCCCGGTGACCGCAGCAACACCTAAAGTGCGGCTGGCAAGGGCGACGCCCTACTATCGGTTTGTCCGAAAAACGTAATCCCAAAGGGGCGAGCTCACGCCGTAACCGGAATGGTCGTCATGAAAATGGTGCCGCAAATGGTGCTGCTTCAGCCGGCTCAAGATGCCGCTTTTCATCGGAAAATGATGGATCGCGTAGTGGATCGAATCGTAGCCGACATAACCGGCGGCGAACCCGGCCGCGATCGCGGGCGCAAAGCGACCAAAGAAAGCAAAAAAGAACAAGTAAAATGCAATTGCCAGCGGAATGCTCACCGCCGGCGGCATGACCAATCTCCTGGCGTCATTCGGATAATCATGATGAACGCCATGCACGATGTAGTGCAATCTCTTCCCAATCGCTGTGCTCGGCTCAGAATGAAATATCCGGCGATGGATGACGTATTCGACCAGAGTCCAGATCAGCCCGCCGACAACAAACAGCGCGATGACAAGCCAGATTGGCAATCGACTTCGCCAAATAGCCGCGTAAAGCATGTAGATAATCACGGGAAGGTAGAGGACGAGCGGAGTAGCCGGATGGACGTGCGAGAAAAACTCCATGAAATCGCTTTTGAACATGCGCACGGTTTCGTTCCTCTTTGAGACGTAAGGCCGTTCGGTCATCACATTAGAATCTGATCGGCCTCGTACTCAGATCAATCCCACGACTTGTTTCAACTGGGAGTTCTGGAGCGATGCGATTGTTCTCGCTCGCGGCCTTCATTCGTTCGATCCGCGAAAACAGCGTGTAGCGTTTGTCAAAGATGAATTGCAAAAGCAACCGGCTCCAAGACGAGTGATACTTTAACGAATTGTAGAACTCAGGGGCCATCGTCCGCAGCTTGGGCAGGTTGTTCCAAGGAATCGACGGCAAATCATGGTGCTCGTTGTGATAGCCCATGTTGAGGCAAAGGCGATTGATCGGGCCGTAGTAACTCATTGTCTCCTGGTCAAAATCGTAAGTGTAATGCTCCTGAATCCAGCGCGCGCCAACCGGGTGAAGTCCGATCGAAAAGAAAAATGACAATGCGAGATAAAGCAATCCGGGCCAACCACAGAAATGGACGATGCCGACGTTGTAGACAATCACACAAGCGAAATTCAGAAAAAACCATCGGTCCCACATCGTGATCGCCTTCAACCGCGGCGGTCGAGTGAGTTGAAAAAACGGGAAGAGCATCAACCAAATCGCCTTACGATACCATTTGTCGCCGACCAACCGCGCCTCCCAGTGATTTGCCAGATCGGCATCGTATTCGTAATCGCCCTGATGCGAATGATGCTTTAAATGATAAACACGAAATCCCATCGCCCCGGGCGTCAAATTTGGAAGATCGGCAACGATCGCGGCGATCTTGTTCCAACTTGAACTTTTGAAAATGAGATTGTGGGTTGCATCATGGATGATCACATAGTTCGCATGGTTGGCGAACGCGCCGACACAGTAGGCAATTAAAAGACTGAGCCACCAGTAGCCAAACCCAAGCTTGCTCATCTCGTAAGCGATTGCGGTTTGCAGGGTCAACAGCGACAACGTGATCAGCGCCGTGTAGGGATTTCGCACCACCAATCCCCGGATTTCTGGATGCGCCTTGACGATCGCGCGCGCGCGCGACGGATGCGGCTGGTCCAGTTCCGATTGATAAAAAGCGGTTTCCATGTTCAAACGCCCGATCGGGGTGGGCTATTTAGATACAACTGTATTACCTCATTTTCTAGCACAAACACGGAGGCAGTTCCCAGCGACTCACCCACCACAGCGCAGGCGCCACGGCTTTAGTGCCGATTCGAAAATGACCTTGCGCGACATTTTGGATCGGCCTTCGCGCCGATCAACAAACGTGATCGGTAGCTCAACGATCCGCAGACCTGCGCGTTCTGCTCGAAAAACCGTTTCGACCAGAAAAGCGTAGCCTTCCGCCGCAATCGGGGCTTCGAGAAGAGATTGCAACGCGCGCCGGGTATAACACCGAAATCCGCTCGTGCTATCTCGCACTCTCAACCCGGTAATCTTGCGGACGTACCGATTCGCGAACCGGCTGAGCAATCGCCGGTGCAACGGCCAATTTGCCACCCGGCCGCCCGAGCAGTAGCGCGATCCGACCGCGACATCCGCGATGCGCGTCGCGTCAATCAGCGTGGGCACCATGTGGGGAGCGTGCGAGAAATCGGCATCCAATTGAACGAGGCGGCCGTAATTTCGCGTCATCGCGATGCGGTAACCTTCGAGCAAGCTGCGTCCATACCCGCGCGGCCCAGTTCGACGAAGGACTGAGAACCGCGGATTCGGATCAAACAATTTCTCAGCGTAATCGGCTGTCTTGTCAGGCGAATCGTCATCGACCAGCAGAATATCCGCATCCGGCGCGACCTTGAACAGTTCAGGAATTAGCGCGGTAACATTTTCGCGCTCGTTGTAAGTCGGAAC
>CAZFZG010000027.1:0-1546 GCA_964523205.1 uncultured Chthoniobacteraceae bacterium
TTCGTCCTTAACCCATTAAGTGGCCGGCCACTGTCGCCGCCTTTAGGCAAGAATTAGGAGAAGGTTTCATGACACAAGGGGGACGTTTTTCCGTCTCACAACATTCCGACGAAGCGATGCAAAACCTACGCCGAGACAGGGTTGGGCTCGGCCGATTTGCGCGAACCGAGAGCGGCCCGGACGAAATTGTTGCCGAGCTCCCACATCGGGCCAGGGAATTTGCGGCATTCGGTCAAAACGTCGTCGAGCGCGTTCACGAACATATCGACTTCCTTTTCACCGATAATCAGCGGCGGCAGAATTTTCATCACGTCCATCGCGTGACCCGCCACCTGGGTGAGAATGCGATGTTTGCTCAACATTTGGGTCACGATCATTTGGGCGAACAACACTTTGTCGATCTTGTGCAGAAGTTTCCAAGCCATCTTAAGTTTGAACTCGCTCGGCTCATGAAACTCGATCCCGATCATCAATCCCTTGCCGCGCACCTCCTTGATGAAGGAATGCTTCTCTTTGAGCGCTTCGACTTTTTCCATGAGCAGCGCGCCCATTTTCGCTGAGTTCTCGATTAACCTCTCGTTGTCGATCACTTCGAGCGCAGCAAGTCCGCACGCCATCGCCAGGTTGTTGCGCCCGAACGTGGTTGAATGAACGACGCAACGGTCCATTCGCGAAAATGTTTTCTGGTAAATGTCGCGCCGGGTGACAATCGTGCCACACGGCACGTAACCGCCGCTCAACGTTTTCGCCAGGGTAATGATGTCCGGTTCTAGATTCCAATGTTCGAACCCGAACATCTTGCCGGTCCGACCGAGTCCGGTCTGCACCTCATCCGAAATAAGAAGCGTTTCGTATTTGCGGCAAAGCTCCTGCGCACGCCGAAAGAAATCAGTGTTGGAAGTCTGGCAGCCCTTGCCTTGAACGGTCTCAATTACAAATCCGGCGACGTCTCGCGAACACAATTGCCGATCCAACTCATCGATGTTGTCGAGCGGCACGCGGGCGTCGAAGCCTTCCATCAACGGACCGAAACCGTCGGTGAAGCTTTCGCAGCCCATCAGAGATAGCGAACCGAGGCTCAAACCATGAAACGCACTCGCCAATGAAATCATCCGTTTTCGTCCCGTTGCAGCCCGGGCGAACTTGATCGCGCCTTCCATCGCTTCAGTGCCGGAGTTGCAAAAGAAAACGGCGTCGAGATGCGGCGGCGTGCGTTTGGTAATCGCCTCCGCCAGCAAACCGCTGAGCAGCGAGCAATCCATTTGCACCATGTTCGGAAGATCCAGATCGAGCACGTCGCGGATCGCTTTTTTCACCACCGGATGGTTCCGACCGATGTTGAAGACGCTGTAGCCGCTCAGGAAATCCAGATAGGGCTGGTCGTCCATGTCGTAGAGATACGCGCCCGCGGCCCGAGCATAGACTTTATCGAAGCCAATGACGCGCTGGGCCTGGACCAGCGTGCGATTCAAATGCTTTGCGTGCAGGTTGTAGTTCTCACCGAGCCGCGACGCGATGATCTCCTTCAAATCAAAAGCCATCAGGC
>CAZFZG010000027.1:1646-4071 GCA_964523205.1 uncultured Chthoniobacteraceae bacterium
GATGAGTTTCTTCATAGTTCCCTCCTGTTTTCTGTTTCGTTTCTTCGACTAAGCTCGCGTGGAAATTATTTGAGGTCTGCGGTCACATTAATTGGCAGTAAGGTGGCGCCACGGACACGTCAGTTCGAACGGCGGACCGCCCTTCTTTATTAACCTTCGCTAAGAGTTGGTCTCAGCGTAAACGGCGCGCAATACCGTGCGTTACAGGGTGAACTACATGATTGTCGATCCTGTAAGCTACTTTCTGGGCGAAATGTGCCGCCCGGTAGGGCATTCGCTGACCTGGGAATGCACTCGCGCCTTGGGCGCAGACAAACATCAAGCACACGGCAGCAACGAAAATCAATCGTTTCATCTTCACTCCCTTCTCATTATATAAATTTAGACTGCGGCGACGGCCCTCGTATTCGAGCTTTTTTCGAGAAAGTCTTCCCCTACTCTCGTCTCAAATCTTCGTTGGATGAACGCAGATTAAGATTAAGCGGAAGAGGAAGAGCGAAAGTTGTGTCGGGCCCGACATTTGTTAACGTGGGTTGTCGATGACGAGCGCCACCGATCCGAAAGTCACTCCGGAGCTGGTGGCGAAACACGGTCTCACGTCGGTGGAATTCGAGCGGATCAAAAAAATTCTCGGCCGAGAACCAAACTTTACCGAGCTGGGAATTTTTTCGGTGATGTGGAGCGAGCATTGCTCCTACAAGAATTCGCGGCTAGAGCTGAGAAAATTTCCCACCACTGGGCCGAACGTCCTGGTGAAAGCCGGCGAGGAAAACGCCGGCGTGGTCGATATCGGCGACGGCTGGGCGATCGCGTTCAAGATGGAAAGCCATAATCACCCCAGCGCTATCGAGCCCTTCCAAGGCGCGGCCACCGGTGTCGGAGGAATCATCCGCGATATCTTCACAATGGGCGCGCGTCCGGAGTTTTGTTTGAATTCACTGCGCTTCGGGCCGATCGATGACTGTAGCGGCGGTCGTGTCGGCCGCGATGCAGGCGGCACGCCTGCCACTACACAAAAACAAATCGCGGCCAATCGCCGCTTGTTTGCAGGCGTGGTGAGCGGAATCGCGCATTACGGTAATTGCATTGGGATCCCGACAATCGGAGGCGAAATTTATTTCGACGAAAGTTTCGAAGGCAATCCGCTGGTAAACGTTTTTTGTCTCGGCGTTTTGCGACACGATCAACTGGCGCGCGGCGCGGCCCGCGGAGTGGGCAATCCAGTCTTTTACGTCGGTGCCGAAACCGGACGCGACGGCCTTGCCGGGGCGGCGTTCGCTTCGCGCGAACTGACCGAGCAATCAAAAGAAGATCGACCAGCAGTCCAGGTCGGCGATCCGTTCAAAGAAAAACTCTTACTCGAAGCGTGTCTCGAGCTGCTGGCATGCGACGCTGTCGCCGGAATTCAAGACATGGGCGCGGCAGGTTTGACCTGCTCGACTTGCGAGACAGCCAGCCGCGGCGGCAGCGGAATTGAGATCGACCTCGCCAAAGTCCCGAAACGCGAGCCGGGCATGACCCCCTACGAAATTCTGCTCAGCGAATCGCAGGAACGCATGTTGATCATCGCCAAGCGCGGCAAGGAACAGCTCGTTCGCGAAATTTTTGACAAATGGGACGTACCGTGGGCCGAAATCGGCCGCGTGACCAGCGACGGAATGATGCGGGTGCACAATAACGGCAGCATCGCGGCCGAAATTCCGGCGAAGCCCCTGGCAGAGGAGGCGCCGTTGTATTCGCGCGAAGCAAAAAGACCTACCACGGATTACACGGATCAAACGGATGTCTTAAAGCGAATATCCGAATCATCCGTGTCATCCGTGGTTGAATCTCTTCGCCAACTGCTGCGCGATCCGACGATTGCTTCGAAGAATTGGGTTTATCGGCAATACGATCACACGGTCCGCACCGGCACGATGGTAAAGCCCGGCTCGGACGCCGCCGTCTTCCTCATCCGCTACGCAAACAAAATTTTGGCGGCGACGAGTGATTGCAATTCGCTCTATTGCGCGCTCGATCCGCGCGAAGGCGCGAAGATCGCGGTGGCGGAAGCGGCGCGCAATCTCACCTGCTCCGGCGCGAAGCCGCTCGCTGTCACCGATAACCTGAATTTTGGCAACCCGTACAAGCCGGAAAACTTCTGGCAGTTACGTGAAGCGGTCGAAGGCGCAGCTGAAGCCTGCCGCGCATTCAGGACCCCGGTGACAGGCGGAAATGTCTCTCTATATAATGAGAGCCCAGCCGGTGTGGTCGATCCAACCCCCACCATCGGCATGGTCGGACTGATCGAAAAACAAGAACAAATCACGACGCAGTGGTTCAAAAACGCGGGCGACGAGATCATTCTGGTTGGCAACATCGGCGATGCGCTCGGCGGCTCGCGGTTCCTCAAAGTTTGTTACGGAAAGAAGATCGGCCCCCCACC
>CAZFZG010000027.1:4171-6992 GCA_964523205.1 uncultured Chthoniobacteraceae bacterium
GTCGATCCTGGAAAGGGCGGGCGTCCCATTTCAGCGCCTGGGCAATGTTGGAGGCGACGAGCTGCGCATTCAGATTGCAGACCAAAAATTCGCCTGGCCGATCGCCGATCTTTACGACGATTGGTGGAATTCGATCCGACGTCTGGTGGAAAGCGATACCTGCGCGGAAGGTATTCCAAGCCTGTGATGGGAACCCGTTTGAATGCGGCCTCATTTCGTGGAAGTTTTCGTGTGATCTCTCAGGACAGGAACGACAATCTCGACGCAAAGGACGTTTACCCGCAGCACGAGTGCGGCCTTTTCGGCGTGTTCGGTCATCCGAATGCGGCGGTTTTGACCTACTACGGTCTGTTCGCCCTTCAACATCGCGGCCAGGAGAGCGCCGGAATTGTGACCAGCAACGGCCCCGGGACATCGTTCTTGATTCACAAAGACATGGGCCTGGTGTCCCGGGTGTTCGGTCAGGCCGAGCTCGAACAACTCAAAGGTAGCCGCGCGATTGGTCACACCCGTTATTCGACAACCGGTACGAGCACGATCAAGAACGCGCAGCCCATGGTTGTGGACTGCGTTCGTGGCCAACTCGCGATTGCGCACAACGGCAATTTGATCAATGCGGACGTCCTGCGCGACGAGCTCGAGCGGCGCGGTTCGATTTTCCAAACAACTGCCGACACTGAGATCATTTTGCACTTGCTCGCGCAGCCCCTGGCCAACGGAAGCAGCACCCTCGCGCCGTTGCGAAGGATCGAAGGCGCATTCTCGCTTCTTATCATGAGCGAGCGCGAGTTGATTGCGGTGCGCGATCCGTTTGGATGGCGGCCGCTCTCGTTGGGCAAACTCGACGACGCTTATGTACTCGCTTCCGAATCGTGCGCCTTCGACTTGATCCACGCGAAGTTTGTTCGTGATGTCGAACCTGGCGAAGTGCTCATCATCGATGAAAACGGACTGCGCTCGGAATTTCCGTTTCAGCCGCAGCAGCCCGCCTTCTGCATGTTCGAATACGTTTATTTCGCGCGGCCCGACAGCATCGTCGGCGGCGTGAACGTCGGCAAAATCCGGACCCAAATGGGTCGGGAGCTGGCCCGGGAATTTCCAGTGAAAGCCGACATCGTGGTGCCCGTGCCAGATTCCGGTAATTATGCCGCGCTCGGTTTCGCGGAAGAACTCAAGATTCCGTTCGGTCACGCGTTTGTCCGCAATCACTATATCGGCCGTACGTTTTTACAGCCGAGCCAGTTGATCCGTGATTTCGACGTGCGGGTGAAGTTGAACCTGATCAAGGAGATGGTGTCCGGTAAACGCGTGGTTGTGATCGATGATTCCATCGTCCGCGGAACGACTGCCCGCGCCCGGGTCGTGAATTTGCGCGAAGCCGGCGCCAAAGAAGTGCACATGCGAGTCAGCTGTCCACCGCACCGGTTTGCCTGTCACTACGGCATCGATTTCCCCGATCCGCAAAAATTGATCGCCAACCAGATGTCGATGGAAGAAATCCAGAAGTATCTCGGGGTTGACAGCCTTGGTTACTTGAGTGTCGAAGGAATGGTGCGCGCGACCGGTCGTCCGATGAACGAATTCTGCCTGGCCTGCTTCACCGGCAACTATCCGCTGCCGGTCGATCCGAAGCTCGACAAGTTCATCATGGAAAAACGCGAAGCCCGCGCCAAGGCGCTGGTCGAGCAGGAGCGCCATCCGACGCTGTTCACGGATCTCAAATGAAGGTAGGGGCGATTGACCTCAATCGCCCGCGGGCGGTTCGGTGAACCGCCCCTACCACGCTATGAAAAAAGCTTATGCCGCTGCAGGCGTCGATGTCGACCTTGGCAACAAGCTGAAGCGGCGTATCCAATCGCTCGTCCGGCAAACCCATACCGTGGCGGCGGGACAGGTCCTTGGGAAAGTCGGCGGGTTCGGCGGCTTGTTCCGCGCGCGTTTTCCTCGAATGCGCGATCCGGTGCTGGTGACGAGCATCGACGGCGTCGGAACAAAATTGAAGATCGCGTTCGCGTTAGACCGACATGACACGGTCGGAGCCGATTTGGTGAATCATTGTGTGAACGACATCGCCGTGCTCGGTGCGCGGCCGCTTTTCTTTGTCGATTACATTGGCTGCGAAAAACTTGAGGCCCGCGTTTTTTCGCAATTGCTCCGAGGACTGGCGGGTGCTTGTCGCGCAGCGAACTGCGCGCTGATCGGCGGTGAAACGGCGCAGTTGCCGGGAATATATCGAAAAGGCGAATACGACCTCGCCGGTTGCATCGTTGGCGTCGTGGATCGCTCGAAAATTATTGATGGTCGAACAATCAGACCAGGTGACGCGATTCTCGGGCTCGCTTCAAATGGTCTGCATACCAACGGCTATTCGCTCGCTCGCAAAATCTTATTCGAGAAAATGAAACTTACGCCGAAAGCGATCGGCTCGGAACTCTTGCGCGTGCACAAGAATTACCAGCCGCTCTTGGCCAAAGCGCCAAACGGCATGATCAAGGGCCTCGCCCATATTACTGGCGGCGGGCTGGTCGACAATCTGCCGCGGATTTTGCCGAAAAATTGCGACGCAGTGATTGATACGAAGTCGTGGCGGGTTCCACCCATTTTCCAAACCCTTCAACAAAATGGAAACGTGAGTCGCGGCGAGATGTATCAGGTCTTCAACATGGGAATCGGAATGGTCGCGGTCGTTGCCGAGCGCGATGTCAAACGCGCGATGTCGATCTTGCCCGCCGATGGACGGACTCGCCGTGGCGAACGGGCGAAGCGAATTGGCCGAATCGAGCGCGGCCACGGGAAAACGCGACTGATTTTTTGATTCTGT
>CAZFZG010000027.1:7092-19642 GCA_964523205.1 uncultured Chthoniobacteraceae bacterium
CCTTTCGATTTATCCGTTTACATCCGCGTTATCCGCGGTTGTTTCATTCAACATGGAAAAGCGTCGCCTTGGCAAAACCGATATGGACGTTTCTGTCCTCGGATTTGGCGGATCCGAGATCGGCTACGAACGCGCGTCCGCGGAAACGGTTGCCAAATTATTGAACAGCGCGCTCGACGCCGGCCTGAACGTGATCGACACGGCCGAATGTTATTACAACAGCGAAGAATTAGTCGGCCAGGCGGTCGGCAATCGCCGAAAGGAATTTTATCTCTTCACCAAGTGCGGTCATCCCCACGGAATGGAGAGCGGCGCGAACTGGTCGAAAGACTCCATCCTGGAAAGTGTGGCGCGTAGCTTGCAACGACTAAAGACTGATCGCCTCGATCTTTTGCAGTTACACAGTTGTTCGGAAGCGGAATTGCGCAACGGCGAACCGATCGAAGCGCTGCAAACCGCACGCGATAAAGGCTACACCCGTTACATCGGCTACAGCGGAGATAGTCGCGCGGCGCATTTTGCAATCGAAAGCGGCGCCTTCGACACCTTGCAGACTTCGATCAATATCGCCGACCAGGAAGCGATCGACTTGACTTTGCCACTGGCCCGCCAAAACCAGATGGGTGTGATTGCGAAGCGACCAATTGCCAACGCCGCCTGGAAAACCGGCCACCGCCCGATCGATTCGTATCATCACGAGTATTGGGATCGGTTACGCAAACTGAATTACGATTTTTTGCGCGGCGACTTGAACACGAGCATTTCAATCGCGCTACGTTTCACCTTGGGCGTGCCGGAAGTGCATACGGTCATCGTCGGCACTAAAAAACCCGAGCGGTGGAGCGAGAACGCGCGATTATTGGACGCCGGGCCGCTGAGTAAACAAGAATTTCAAGCCATCCGTGACCGCTGGGAAGAATGCGCGCCGCGGACCTGGATCGGGCAGATATGATTTTATGTCATTCCGACCGAGTTGGAGGAATCTCTAACTTTTTTCTGTTTTAGAAAGCGTGTCAGCGCAGAAATATTTAGAGATGTCTCGACTTCGCTCGACATGACAAGAGCAATATGAAACAGCGGAAGTTAGGCCGTGGTGGGCCGATGGTTTCTGCGATTGGCCTCGGCTGCATGGGTATGTCGGATTTTTATGGCGGCCGGGACGAACCGGAGTCAATCGCGACGCTAAACCGTGCCCTAGAGCTTGGGATCACATTTTTCGACACCGCTGACGCTTACGGACCTCACACTAACGAAGAACTTGTCGGGCGCGTGCTTAAACCACACCGCGATCAGGTCCTTATCGCGACGAAGTTTGGAATCTTGCGGGATCCGGGTAAGCCGGGATTTCGCGGCATTAACGGCAAACCAGATTATGTACGGCAGGCTTGCGAAGGAAGCCTGCGCCGGCTCCGAGTCGATTGCATAGACCTCTACTATCAACATCGAGTCGATCCCGATACGCCGATTGAAGAGACGGTAGGCGCCATGGCTGAATTGGTCTTGGAGGGAAAGGTGCGATTCCTTGGACTGTCAGAAGCCAGCGCCGAATCGATTCGGCGCGCGCACGCGATTCATCCGATCACCGCGCTGCAATCGGAGTATTCACTTTGGACCCGCGATCCTGAATCGGAAATTCTGCCGACCTGCCGAGAGTTGGGAATCGGTTTCGTCCCCTACAGTCCGCTCGGACGCGGCTTTCTGACCGGCAAAATTCAGAAACCTGAAGATTTGCCAGAGGATGATTACCGCCGGAGCACTCCGCGTTTCCAGGGCGAGAATTTTCAGCGAAATCTCGACATTGTGAAGCACGTTGAGGAAATAGCGCGGGAAAAGCATTGCACACCGGCGCAGCTGGCGCTGGCCTGGGTGCTCGCCGAAGGCAATGATATGGTTCCGATTCCTGGAACCAAACGGCGGAAATACCTGCAGGAAAACATTGGCGCGCTGGATGTCGACCTTACCGGCAACGATCTCGAGAGAATCGACGAAGTCGCGCCAAAGGACGCGTTTGCGGGATCACGTTATCCCGAAGCGATGATGAAACTACTTAGCCGCGCTTAGCGGCCAAATAGCCGTTAGTTGATAGTTGATCGCTCTATCTGCGCTTTGCTTTTCTGCGTGCAGCCCAGCGCGCTTTCATTAACTGAGAAAGGCGGCGACGACCTGCAGCCGTAATTCCACCCTTACCCTTTTTCTTGGCCGCTTTGGCGCCGCCGCGACGTGCTCTGAACCGGGCCCATCGCGCACGTGCCGCTGACGCGATCTTCGCCCTGGCTGCCGCTGACAGCTGACGTTTTCCGCCGCGACTACGAGCGGGAGCGGCTGCCGCCCCGCCGCCCATTCCGCCAACCAATCCCCTGAGTCGTCTCTCCAATGCATCGATCTGGCGACGAATCGACAATGCCTGTTCTAGTCTACGCGTTGATAAATCCATACAACGTTTCCGATAGAGTAAAGTAGCTACTAAAGCAAGAGTTACTTAGAAGTAGCTAGCGATAGCTCAGTAACTAATTCCACTTACATCGTGTAATCTTATTTCTTACGTCGTAACACCAGGGCTGAGGCATACATTGTCTGCACAACTTCGCCGCGTTGATTTGTAGTGACATAGCGCAACCGCACAACTCCATGACTCGGCTTCGATCGCGACTCGCGAAGATCGACAATCTCAATCTCAACTTGCAACACATCGTTGGGCTTCACCGCCGTCGGCCAACGCAACTCATCCACACCTAGACCAATCGCGCCTTCAGCGAAGTTCAATGCCTGCACAAACAGTCGCATTGTGATGGCAGCCGTGTGCCACCCGCTCGCAATTAATTCCTTGAACATTGTCTGACGCGCGGCCGCTGCGTTCAAATGAAACGGTTGCGGATCAAACTCTCGCGCAAAGGAAACGATTTGATCCTCGCTAACTCTATAGGTTTGCGATTTGAACCGATCGCCCGCTTTCAAATCTTCGAAAAACCGCTCGTTCATTTGGACGTTAATCTTCTGCCGCATTGCTGAGCTGTGAGCAATGTGTAAAATCTGCGCAGGCGATCAGTCATTAGCTCGATCTCTCCTCAGACACGCTCCATGAAACGATTCGCAAGAATAATTACTTTGTTAACCAGCACGGTTGTCATGCTTACAGGTCTTGGGGTCCTTGGATACTTTGTCTATCGCAGAGTCACGGTTGATATGGCGCTTTCGGAAGCAGAGCAGTTCAGGAATGATCGTGGCACGAGCACTCGACGCAGGGCCGATCCCGCCGCTCTCGCTAAGTTAAGACCGCATCCGTGGTCATCGCCTCTGAATGATCGGCGATTTGATGAAGCAATTGCAGGCGCGAGCGCTGCCTACGAAGCCGGCGACTACGATCATGCAATTGCGCTAAATACCAGAGCTCTCGAAATCAAACCGAGTAAAGATTTAGTTTGGTTATTATTAAGGCGACGCGGCAATTGTTACCTGGCGAAGAACGAACCCGACGGGGCTCTCGCGGACTATCATGAAGCTGCGAAACTTGGCGAGCTTGACGTCGGCACTTACATCAACCGCGCCTTCGCTTGGCGGTTAAAGGGGCAACGTCAGGACGCAACAAAAGAGTTCGATGCGGCGATTGCCCTCGATCAGAACGATCCAGACATTTACTTCTATCGGGCCACCACGTTCGTCGAAGATGGAAATCTCGATGCCGCGCTCGCGGATTACACAAAAGCGCTGGAATTGAACCCACGCAGCATTAACTCGCGCCTTGCCTGCGCTGAGATCTATGTTCGCCAGCATGAAAGCCAAAAAGCAATCACTCAGGCTACGATCGCGCTCCAGATGGACAAGTATTCCCCGCGCGCCTACGTGGCGCGCGCAAGGGCCTACACGCAATTACATATGAACTCGGAAGCGCGGACAGATCTCGAGATGACGATGAAGTGGAATCCTCGAAACAAAGCGGCACTTAACACCGCGGCATGGTGTCTAGCCACCTGCCCGGAGAACATCTTGCGTGACGGGAAAAGAGCCGTTAGCGAAGCGACCAAAGCTTGCGAACTAGATAAATGGAAACATTGGGGCTACATCGACACCCTGGCCGCGGCTTGTGCAGAGGCCGAGGATTTTGAGAAAGCAGTTAATTACGAAGAGAAGGCACTGCAAATGGTTGGGTCACACGATCCGGTCACCACGGATATGAAGAAACGGGCGGAACTTTACAAGCAGCACAAAAAATTTCGAGACGACACCATCTGAATTCGTTCCGCTTGACTCGTCACATATCACTCGTCACTTGCTTGCCACGCCGTAGCCTTGTGGCGAAGGTGGGTCACTGCTTAGGGGGCGGTTAGCTCAGCGGTAGAGCATCTCGTTTACACCGAGGAGGTCGGGGGTTCGAAACCCTCACCGCCCATTTCCAGAGAATACCGCTCAGAAGTCAGCGGTCAGATTGTTTCAGCAACTCCAGGGCAGCCGGAAAAATGACCTGCTCCCATTCGGCGTAGGCTTTGGCGGAGGGATGCAGGCCGTCCTTTGCCACGAGTGATTTGTCATGGCCCATTTTTTTGCTGAGCGGAAAGATATCGACCACTTCCAAGCCGCGCTTGTGGGCCTCGTCGCTCGCGATCTTGTTAAACTGAGTAATTCCTTCATGAATGTTGCGGCCGCGCGCGTACTTGGGCCCGGTCGGAGTGACTCCAAAGTCGGGAATGGTTACAACTAGCAGTCGCTTCTTGTTTGGTAACACCGCCAACATGTGATCGACCAGATAACTCACCCGATTCCGAAAAGTTGTTTCATCGACACCCTGGACCCAATCGTTCACGCCGATGAGTAGCGTCGCAAAATTCGGATTCGAACTGACAAACTTCGGCAATTCTTTGTCGATCGCGTCCTTGGTCGTCCAACCGGTGACTGATGGGTTTGAAACAAGATCGACATCCAATCCTTGCGATTTCAAATGCTGCGTTAGCAACGCCGGCCAGGCCTCACTCGGCTTCGCTCCTTCCCCGCACGAATACGAATCGCCAATTACCGCATAGCGAATTTTTTCCTTACTGAGGTTGGACTGAGCCATAACGATCGTAGAAACAAACAAAAGTAAACCAGCTAATCGGATCATCAGCCAGCAGGCGGCTCCCAGAGTTCAATTCGATTGCCCTCTGGATCCATGATCCAACCGAAGTAACCGAACTCGGATTTTGCAGTTTTTGAATCGACATCGACACCTTCGCTCCGGAGCTGAGCGAGAAGCGCGTCGAGATCGTGGACGCGATAGTTGATCATGAACGGCTTTTCGCTCGGCTTGAAATAATCGGTGTTCGCTTCGAACGGCGACCAGACAATGTGCGACTGTCGTTTTGGTTTAAGCTTGGCGCCGACGCCTTCCTGAAAACGGACGCCGCCCCAATCTTCAACTTCCAGACCGAGATGTTTTTTATACCAAGCCGCCAGCTTTTCCGGATCGTTCGCCTTGAAGAAAATTCCGCCGATACCAATCACGCGTTTCATTTGAGCATTTCATTAACCGCAGCCTGACAGTGAATTTTTCCGGTGTCGAGTAAGGCCAAGCCGTTGTAGTTTTCGCCGCGCAGGATAAGCGCTAACTCAGTGCCGGCTAGAGTGACGCCTTCGATGCCGATCTTGGCTTTCATGCGATCAATGATGGCGAGCAAGTTTTCTCGCGTTTCCGGGAGGAAAATCCCTGGGACGAGCTCGGCAAAATACTTTCCGTGGATGTAATCCTGATCTTTCAGTTCCGGTACAATGAGCTCGATTCCTTCGCGTTTGAAAACCTTCTGATAAAAATCCGCCTGCATCGTGTAACGGGTTCCAAAAAGCGCGAGGCGCTTCATCCCACGCGATTTCGCATGCTCGCAGGTCGCTTCGACGATGCTGATGAAAGGAATCGGCGATTTCGCCGCGACGGTGTCAAAGACAATGTGCGGCGTGTTGGCGGCAATAATTCCGAACTCGGCGCCGGCCCGCGGAAGCTTCTCGATTTCGGCCAACAGAAATGCGGCCATTCCAGCGAGATCATCCGCATCGAGGAAGTCGATTCCCTTTTGCAGGTCGATACTGTTAATAACGAATTGGGGATAGTGGCCGTCCGGCTTCGGTTCGCGATACATCGTGATGATGTTCTTGTAGTAATCGATCGTGCTCTCCGGACCGATGCCGCCGATCATCCCCAGCGTTTTCAACAGCGCATTTTGTCGCGCGCCGGCAATGGCGTCACGTGAATTGTTCGTGCGCTGACAGCGCTACGCAAAACGCGTTCACACCCGGCCGGCCTTTGCTCAGGCAGCTTGAGAAACTTGCTTGATTACCTGGTTAAGTTTTTCGAATTGGATCGGCTTAACCAGATGCGCGATGAACCCAACTTGCTTGGTCTTCGCTACATCTTCTTCCATTCCGTAACCGCTAAGGGCGATACCGCGCAGTCCGTAATCGCGCGTTAGTCGTGACATCAGGTCGACGCCATCGCCGTCGGGTAACCCCAAGTCACTGATAACCAGATCGAGCGAGTGATTGGCAGCCACCCCAAGCGCGCTCTCCATGGTGTTCGCAGTTAAAACCTCATGCCCTTGTCGTCGGAGAAGTCCGGCCAACACATCCAAGGTAGGCTGATGATCTTCTACCACGAGGAGCCGGTAGTGCGGCGCGTTTGCAGCTGGGGTCTCGCGAGTGGACGGAGAAGCCTTGCGTTGTGCCTCAGCGGTATTGAGCTCGATCGTGAAGGTCGATCCCTGCCCTTCACCGGGGCTCTCCGCCCGAATCGTGCCGCCGTGCATTTCCACGATTGTCTTGGAGATGGCCAGACCGAGTCCCAACCCCTGAGAATGGCGCGCCCCGTTGGACGCCGGTTTTTCGAAAGCGCGAAAAATCGAGGGCATTATCTGCGGATCAATCCCGACTCCGTTATCCCTGACCGTCAGGCAAAGCCGGTTCGGCGCGGGATTAATCGTGCTAACAACGATCTGACCGCCCGGGAGGGTAAACTTGATTGCATTCTTAATGACATTCCAAAACACCTGATGCAGGCGAGCCCCATCGCCGCTGACATTGTGATCGGTAGCGTTGAGAGCGAACCGGAGCTCCACTCCTTTATCTAAAGCATCACCGCGAACTATTTCTTCGGTGTGCGTAAGCAACGAGTGCACGTCGACTGTTTCCACAATCATTTCCAGCTTGCCGCGAGCGATACGAGTAAGGTCGAGCAAGTCATCGATCAGGCGCGCTTCCAACTCGATGTTGCGTTGCATCATGGTGAGCTGACGCCGGACGTCCACCGGCAGACGCTGTTCTTCACTTAAAATAGCCGCAGTCATCAGGACCGGTGTAAGTGGAGTGCGTAGCTCGTGAGACAACGCGGCGAGAAATTGATCCTTTGCCCGGTTGGCGCGTTCGGCTTCCTGGCGAGCCCGCCGCGCTTTGTCTTCGCTTTGTCGCAATTGCTCGATTGCCCGCCGCAGTTCGTCGGCCCGTTGGCGATCGGAGTCTCGCAACGCAATCTCCGCTTCCATGTGTTGGGCCCGGGTCTCGAGCATATGCCAGCCTTCTTCCTCCTTGCCGGCTTGCTGTTTGGCCCGGACAAACGGAGTCAGGTCTTCCACTCGATGAATAATAAAAGTCAGCTCGCCATCGTCACCAAACACCGGGGAATTGATCGGGCTCCAGAAACGTTCTTCAAAACCGCCGCCTTCTTCCTGTGGCCGGCGCACCGGATAACGTTGCACTGACATCATGTCGGCGCGGCGACCTTCTTTCACTCGCTCGAGCGATCTGCGCAGGTTGCGCACGCCGCTCGCACGCGGATCGGACGGATCGTCCGGAAAAACCTCAAATAATTTCCGGCCCATGATCGCGTCGCGCGTGGTCATGGTTGCCTTCAAATAGGCATCGCTCACCGCGACGATAGTGAAATCATCCGGAGTCAGAACCAGACAAAGACTCGGAGCGGCTTCAAAGAGTGCCCGAAAGGGCACACCATCTCCGTTGGCCATGGATCGTGCGTGACCGCCATGGCCGGACTTACCCATGGCCTTAGGCATATCGGGCCTTGGGAGCGATTTTCGTGCTAGGACATATTTAAGAAAGACGCCCCCAAGAGACCGGTCGATTATGCCTAACACTCACTGCTTGATTTTCACTTTCGCCAAACATGCCGTCGAATAAGATCGACATCGTGAAATCGAAAATCTCCTTCCTTGGTGCAGCGCTGATTGGCCTGGCAATTAACGTGCACGCGCAACCGACGCCGCGCCGACAGCCGGATGTTTCCAACAAGACTTTAATCACGAGTGCCAACCAGGACCACGTGATGGGCGCCGCCGCAATGCGCAAACTGGCGGACGACTATTACAACTGGCGCAACCAAAGTGATCCGGTTTCGAGCAGTAACGCCGGACTCCACACTTGGGACGACAAACTGATGGATTACTCGCCTGCCAAAATAACTGAGCGGGCGAAGCACGTGCGCGCCTTGCTCGACAAAGTGCGCGGCTTCAAGACCGACAATTGGGCGAAGGACGACAAGATCGACGCGCTTTTATTCCGCTCACAGCTCGAAGGCGTCGATTTTGGAAATCGCGTTTTGAAATTCGAGTACACGAACCCGCAGACCTACACCGCCGAGTGTGCTGGCGGAATCTTCGGTCTTTTGAAAAAAGAATACGATACACCGCGAAAACGCGCCCTGGCCGCCACCGCGCGATTGAAAGCGATGCCGGCAATGCTGAAGCAGGGGCTGGCGAATTTGCAAAATCCGGTAAGACTCTACGCCAAACTGGCAATCGAGGCCGCGCGACACATTGACCAGCTCTTCAACGATTGCGTCAAACAATTGGACGTCGGTCTTGCGCCGAATGAACACGAGGAGTTTCTAAAAGCACGCGATGCTGCAATCGCCGCAGCACACAGTTTTGCTGACGAGCTCGAGAAACGGCTGCCGAAGATGGTCGACTTCGCGCCGATGGGCGAAGCGAATTACAACTACTATCTCAAGCACGTTTTGCTTTTGCCCCTCGACGCACGTGAAGTCGAAACGATCGGCCGCGTCGAGAATGCGCGTTACCGCGCGCTCGAAGCGTTGCTACCCGATCCAAAATTGGCTGATCCCGATCCGAAACGCGCCGCGAACATTCCACCTGACCAGGAATCGTTTCTAAAAGCCTACGAAAGCCGCGAGGCCGAGATGATCAATTTCCTCAAGGAGCATCACCTGGTCACGATTCCCGATTATCTCGGTCCGTTTCAGATTCGGCAGTTGCCCGAAGCGTTCAAGCCCACCAGTCCCGGCGGTTTTATGAATCCGCCCGGCGTTTACGACAAGGACCCGATGGGTTTCTTTTTCATTCCCACTTACAATCCGCAGTCGCAGAATTTCTATATTCGAGCGGCGATCGAAGATCCGCGGCCGATTCTCGGTCACGAAGGAATTCCCGGACACTTCATGCAACTGTCGATAGCAAACCATTTGGCAGACGAAATTCGGCGGCAGCATGCGGATGGCGTCTTCATTGAAGGCTGGGCGCTTTACGGCGAGGAGATGTTGATGCGCACTGGCCTGTACCCGAACAATTCGCCGGCGCAGGGCCAGATTTTGCATTTATCGCGTTATCGTGGTGCGCGGATCGGTGTGGACGTAAATCTGCACACCGGTCGGTGGACCTTCGAGCAAGCGGTCAAATATTTCATGGACGCAGGCGGACTGGATCGCGAAGCGGCCGAAGGCGAAGCCGCAGGCGCCGCTTCAAACCCGCATCAAAAAATCACCTACATCATCGGGAAATGGCAGATCATGAATTTGCTCGGTCGCTACCGGGATCGACAAGGCGAGAATTTTCGGCTGGGCCAATTTCACGACGATTTGATCAAGAATGGCAGCTTGCCGCTCTCCATCGTCGAGTGGATTCTGCTCGAGGACGATACGTCCATTAAGAAGGTGATGAGTGAAAAGTGATCAGTGACCAGAAAAACATGAGGTCTGTTCAGCTCTTCCTGCTGGTCACATGTCACCTGTCACTTCTTGGTTGCGCCGGCAGTCCACATCCGCGACTCGTTAGTCCTAGCGAAGGTCCTCCGACCCAGCGCTATCTCGAACTCTATCGCGAGAAGCAGATTGCCACACTGCATTTTCCAGCGGGTGTATACACTTTGGACGCGGTTGATAAAATTGGTTACTACTACCGCGCGCCGCGAAAGATTTCGGAAGCCGGTTCCGCCTGGCGCGACGGCGGAATTTTTGTGAGCAAACGTGATTCGAACAAACTGCGTGGCTATGTTTGGCGGGCCGGCGCAATCTCGCACGTAGGCAATCTCTCGCACGTCAAACATCGCCTATTTGATCAAGACATTCCTGCCGAATTCTCTCGCTGACCGCTGATCTCTGACCCCTAAACGCCGGCCTAACCACTGAGTTGGGCCTGCTTCCTGCTCACAATGCGGCCTAACGAGCATGAACGAGCGGAATCAGGCCCTACTTGAAGAGGAACTCGCCAAAGCTGAACTACTTGCCGCTTTGCGACACGCTTTGGACTTTCGTTACCGCCGTTTGTGTCGCCAGGCACGGGCGGATTGGGAACGCTTGTTTGGAAAGGATCCCGCTGACTCTTGCGTGACGGTCCGAGTCGAAGTCCTCCCATCAACCGCAATCTGCGGTTCCGGCTTTCTCAAATCACGCCGTCCGCTTTCAAAATCGACGGCGAAAAGCCCAGTGGCTCATTTCGCACACTAGCCCGCTACTTCTTCGCCGCGGCGAATCCGTCCTGCGGCGGATCGATCTTTTCCTGACCGAGGAGCGTGCCGACAGTGAATCGCTGAGCTGGTCGATCGAGGCTCTGCACGAATTCTTGAAATCGGCCCGAGAACAGATCGTGTCGCAGTTTCCAGTATTGCCCCATTCCCGGTGAGGCGATGTAATGTCGCAGCAGCTCGCGCCAGCCTTCCCATAACTCGAGGTCGAGCAATCCGTAAGCGTAGTGGGTGTGGATTGTCTCGAACGCTTTCAGAAATTGATAGGCGGCGTGGAAAAAACGGGACTGATCTTCGGGCGAGAGCGCATTGAGATTCTCCAGGCCAACCTGCCAGATCCGCGCCAGCTCGGCGTTTTCCATGTACGGCTTGGTCACATCGCGCAGCGCGCTCGCCGCTGAATCTTGCGCTGCGATTTTCGCCACCCGCGTGCTGCGATGCACTTGCACAGCGAGGTACCATAATGAAGCAACCACGCCGAACGCGCCGATCGCCTGGGCAATGGCGTTGATCGCGTCCCAATTCATCTGATTGCTGGTTTACTTCGGTTCGTCCCTGACTCTCAACACGATCTTGCCGCGAGCGTGACCCGTGTCTGCTTTAGCCTCGGCCTTATTCGCATCCGCGAGCGGAAAAGTTTCCGAAACGATAACCTTGATTTTCTTTTCATCGATTAGCCTTCCGATTTCGCCGAGCTCACCGCCGTTGTTCCGGACCGACAAAAACGAGCCGCGAATTCCATTTTTGTCCAGCTGCGCCTGATCGACGGGCTCAGTCAGCGTGACCAGAATTCCGCCTCGTTTCACAACCGGGTACGATCTCGCCAACGTCTCACCGCCAACGCCGTCGATCACAACATCGACATCTTTGGCGATGTCTTCGAACTTTTGCGTCTTGTAATCGATGGCCACGTCGGCACCGAGCTGTTTGAGGAAATCCTGGTTGGTCGTCGAAGCTGTCGCGAACACTTTCGCGCCATGAATTTTTGCAATCGGAACCGCGCACATTCCGACTCCGCCGGACGCGCCGTGAATCAACACCGTTTGGCCAGATTGGACATTCGCCTTATCGACTAGCGCCTGCCATGCAGTCAACGCCACACTGGGCGCGCCGGCGGCTTCGACGAAACTGATCGTCGCCGGTTTTAAAGCCGTGTCGCTTTCTTTCGCCAATGCGTATTCCGCGTAGCCGCCGCCTTTCGAAATGGAGATGAAAGCGAAAACGGCGTCGCCCACTTTGAATTTCGTAACTTTGCCTCCGACTTTTTCGACAACGCCGGCGATGTCATAGCCGGGATGCCACGGCAGCTGGGTATTGAAAACTTTTGCGTACTTGCCCGACCGTAAAACGCCATCGAACGAATTCACCCCCGCGGCGAACACTTTGATCAGCATCTCGTCCTCTTTCGGCGTCGGGACTGCCACATCTTCGTATTTCAAGACTTCCGGGCCGCCATATTGGTGAGCAACGATCGCTTTCATGGTTGCGGCGTTTACAAATGTCGAACCGCCAATAAGGAAAACCAGAAACGAAACGATTGTTGTTTTCATGATCTTTAGTCTGCGACCTTCAGCACAATCTTCCCGCGTGTATGCCGTGTCGCAATTTGTTGATGCGCTTTAGCTACTTCGTTTAACGGCAAAACTTGCGAAACGACCGGCGTAATCTTCTTGGCATCGATCAATCGCGCCAATTCCTCCAGCGTCTTTTGATTAGGCTCAGTTCGAATGGTCGTGCCGCGAATGCCGTGCGCAGCAAGCTCGTTAGGATCGACATCGTCCACAATCGAAACAATCATTCCCCCTTTTTTGACCACGCCGTA
>CAZFZG010000027.1:19742-21295 GCA_964523205.1 uncultured Chthoniobacteraceae bacterium
TTTCAAAACGATTTTACCCAGCGTGTGGCGGGTTTCGATTTGCTGGTGCGCTTTGCTCGCTTCGGCCAACGGAAAAGTTTGCGAAACGATCGCCGCCATCTTTCTCGCTTCGATCAGTTCGGTCAGTTCTTCGAGAACTTTCGCATCCGGATGCGCGCCCATTCGAGAACAGGTGATGCCGTGCTTGGCGCATTCAGTTTGGTCCGGCTCGTCTGTGATCGAAACGATGCTGCCTCCTTTTTTCACGACACCATAAGAGCGCGGCAAAACGTCGGTGCCGCGCACGCAATCGAGCACAAGATCGACGTTCTTGACCACGTTCTCGAACTTCGTCGTGGCGTAATCAATCGGCTGATCGACCCGGAGTTGCTTCAACGTATTTTGGTGCTCCGATGACGCCGTCGCGATCACCTTCGCGCCTTTCGCCTTTGCGATTTGCACGGCAAAACTTCCGACACCACCAGAACCGCCATGAATCAGGACCGTTTGCCCCTGGTTGACCTTGCCCTCGTCAACGAGCGCCTGCCACGCAGTTGTTCCCGCCAACGGAACGGCCGCCGCTTCTTCGAAATTGATATTGTTAGGCTTGCGTCCGGTCTCACTTTCTTTCGCGATCGCAAACTCAGCGTAGCCGCCGCCACCGCGCGAGATTGACAAGTACGAGTAAACGGCGTCACCGGGTTTGAATTTTGTAATCTTCGCGCCGGTTTTCTCGACCACGCCCGCGATATCGTAACCGATGATCATCGATTGCTTGTCCAAACCACGGTTGCCGAATCGCCCTGATCGGACGAGTGCATCCACCGGATTTACCCCGGCCGCCATCACCCGAACGAGGATTTCATCATTGTTAGGTTCTGGTCGCGGCGCGTCCTGATATTTCAAAACGTCCGGTCCGCCGTAATCGTTCAGGACGACGGCCTTCATCATCGTTTGATTGGTTTGAGCGACGGCGAGGCCCAGCGCTGCCGCTCCGATTACCGCGGACGTAATTTTGTTCCTCATGAGATCGTAAGGTTGTGAAACTGAATTAAATCTGTTCATCGTGTTCAGAATTCTTCAAGCTCTAATGCCATGAAACACATCCTTGCCGTTATCGCACTCACTTGTGCACTGTCTGGTCTTTGCTTGGCGCAAAGTTCACCGACAACCGCCACCACGACAACCACCAAACCCGCCGGCGGAAGCACCGCGCCCTACAACGAAGGTCCGGTTTGGACGTTGACGATGATCAAAACCAAAACCGGACTGAGCGATGAATACCTCAAGCAGATCACGGGAACAGTGAAGCCAGTCTACGACGAAGAGAAAAAGCAGAAAATCATTCTCGATTACAAAATCCTGAGCGGTGAAGCGTCCAGCCCGCACGACTTCAATATTCTGATTCTGGTCGAGTATCCCAACTGGACGGCGTTTGACCATCTCCGCGACAAAATGGACCCGGTGGTCGGGAAAGTGATGGGTTCGCAGGATCAGCAGCGCGAGCTCGCGGTCAAGCGTCTCGACATTCGCGAAATTCTCGGCACGAAAACCATGCAGGAGATCACGCTCAA
>CAZFZG010000028.1:0-21134 GCA_964523205.1 uncultured Chthoniobacteraceae bacterium
ACAGTTAACAGAACCGATGTCGATCTTCTACTGCGGCTGAGGGACGATGCGAATGTAGGGCTTCGGCGCTTTCCAACCTTTAGGATAACGCTTCTTCGCTTCTTCGTCCGAAACCGAGCCGGCGATGATCACGTCTTCGCCCGGTTTCCAATTCACGGGCGTTGCGACTTGATGTTTCGCGGTTAACTGGAGCGAGTCGATCACGCGCAGCACTTCGTCGAAGTTGCGGCCGGTTGTCATCGGATAAACCAAAATTAACTTAACCTTCTTGTCCGGACCGACGACGTAAACATTGCGCACAGTCGCGTTGTCGGCCGGGGTGCGCTTCTTCGCGTCGCCGGAAACATCAGCCGGCAACATGCCGTAGAGCTTCGCCACTTTGAAATCAGCGTCGCCGACGATTGGGTAATTCGGCGCGTGGCCCTGCGTCTCTTCAATGTCCTTCGCCCAACCCTGATGATCGCCGGTCGAATCCACTGACAATCCCATGATTTTCACGTTCCTGCGATCGAACTCCGGTTTGATTTTTGCCATGTAACCGAGCTCGGTCGTGCAAACTGGGGTGAAATCTTTTGGATGTGAAAATAGAACCGCCCAGGAGTTTCCGATCCAATCATGGAATTTTATCCGCCCTGTGCTCGTCTCCGCTTCAAAGTCCGGTGCTGTATCGCCGATTTTCATTTCGCCTCCTTCTGTTGTTTAGGGTGAAGTAAATTCTCGAACTCGGCGCGCGAAAGTCAACGTTTTCGGAGTTGCCACTCCTGCCATTTCTCCTGTCCGGCAAAGATCGACAACGAATCGGTCACTGGTTCGCTTTTTTGCAAATCGAAGCGACCAGCGAAAATCTCCGTCGCCTTGGATTTAGTTAACGGGTATGGCGGGGGATCGGATTCTTTTCCGTAAAAGAAAAACCCGGCGAGCGTCCCGTGCGGACGTAGCAATTCCACCACGCGCGTCACGTAATTTCCCCACAAGCGCGGAGGCAGCGAACAAAGAAATGTTCGCTCGTAGACGAGATCGAATGGCGAGTTTTTGAAATCGTAAGAAAAAAAATCTCCGAGAATGATTCGCTCGGCGGCCTGTGACAGGGCCTTCTTCGTTGCTGCAACCGCGATCGGAGAAAAATCGATTGCTGTTACTCGGTGACCAGCAGCATGAAACGCATCAATCGTTCGGCCATCCTGGCCGCATCCCGGAATAAGAACCTTGCAGTCGGGTTGGAGCGATCGAATGAAATCGGTCAGTCGCGCGGGAACGCGGTCCAGCTGCCATGGCGTCGCCCCGCTAACGTAGCGTTGCGACCAGAAGTCGGGTTGCGCGCTGTCACGTTCGTTCTTTTTCTCGCTCAAAGCATTCCAATTTAAAATCTTCGGTCCAGACACGCAATTGCTTGAAACGCCGCGGGTTACTTCAATCGCCTGTTCAATGTTCGGCAGGACGGAAGGATCCGCATCTTGAACTTGAGGACAGAAATCGCAGGCAAGCCGAAAGCGCGAAACCGCAACGTTGACTGTCGGATTGCTTTGATTCTCCCGATTTTCGGGGCGATCAGAAGATCTGCCATTTTCTCTGGCGACCAGTTCCCATTTCCCAAAGACGAAGGCCGCCAAGAAACGCGTTTTCGTTTTCACCGCGCTCAATTCCATCAGGCAGCTGATCGAACCGGTGAACGTTACCGCCACCCAGCACGACGTAGTCGGCGATGAACGATTTCCTTAATTGTGTCACGGCGAAGAAGACTTCGCGCTTCCATTCATCGAGGCCGAGGCGCTCGATCCCCGGAATGCCGAGAAAATTTTCGATGATGTCGCGGTCGCGATATGGGAGATCGCCGAGCTCGAGCGGAAACAACATGTTTTCAATAAGCAACGCCGAGCCAAGCCCGGTGCCGAGGCCGAGAAACAGCATCCGTCCGCCGTGATAACTTCCGAGTGCTTGCATGGCGGCGTCGTTGATCACCTGGACCGGCTTGCCCAGCGTCTTTTGAAAATCGAAATCGACCCAGCCCTTACCCAAATGTTTTGGATTGCGAGTGATTTTGCCGCCGCGCACGGGCGCGGGGAAACCAATTGAGACATAGTCGAACTTCCAGTTGCCCGTGTGCTCGCGGAGTCGGGCAATAAAATCGCTCGGCTCCATCCGCGGACCAGAATCGAACATGCGGTGCTCTCTTTGTTCCATCATCAGCTTGACATGCGTGCCGCCAACGTCGACGACGAGAGTCTTCTTCATCGGACCCCGGAATTTGCTGCGGGTGCGTTACTCGCCGAGACCAACGGCCTGACCGAGTCGCTGGAAAATTCCTTTTTTCCCCTGTCCGCTGGCGGACGCAGGCGGCCAACATTCGACAATTTCGAGAGCGAGAAATCGGAACAGAGTGACGCTGGCGAATTTCAAATCGAGGCGCAGATTCTTTGCGATCTGCTGGACCGACCGGACGCCGTTGAACTGCGATGCGAACTGTGCCTCGGCCACCGTCAATCGAACGTTCTGGATTCGCTCGAAGCCGTCCCGGGTATAGGCCGGAATCGAGGCCGGTTCGTAATACGCACGGTTGCCCAGTTGTGGAAACTGAACCAACCGCAACGTCGCCAGCATCCATTGATCGACATCCGGATCGCTGGGAATGGTGGTCGCAAAATCTGGAAGCGCGCCTTGCTGAAATGAAAAGCGAACACACGGCGCGCTCCAAAGCTGGGCGAAAAGCTTCTGTCCGTGGTGTTGCACAAGCTGCCCTGCTGGCTCCTGCAAGATCAGATTCTCCTGCATTAAAGTGACGAAGAGCGGGCAACCTGTTTCCTGCTGTTGCGCGCGCGCGGCCGCGATCCGGTCCGGATCGACATTGCTCAACGTCACCGGCGCTTCCGGACAATAGAGTTCGGGATCGCGCGATGTCGCAAACTGAATCTGGCCATTCTGAACCACAAGCTCCACCGGCGATTTCTCCCAAAAGAGAGTCAATGTGCCGGTGAGCCGTTGATTCGCGATAATTTGGAGCGCGCGATTCAGCGATAAGAAGCGGGTGTCGCCGCAAAAAAATGCGCCGCCGGTGAGCGATTCGTCCGGAGCATACTGCTGCTCGGCCGCCAGCTCGAAGGCCGCGGGCGCGGCCGTCTCCGGCGCCGGTGCCGGAGTCCACCATGGTACTTCCGCCGGTGGCGTCGTCTCGGGCATTTGCGCGATTTCGGGACTGACCCCGGTAGCTTCGCGGTAAGCAGGCTGTTCTTCGAATGGAAGCACTGCTTCCGGCATTTGCGCGATTTCGGGACCGACCTCGGTAGCTTCGCGGTAAGCAGGCTGTTCTTCGAATGGAAGCTCTGCTTCCACCTGTTGTGTCTCTTCAGAAAACACTTCAGAAGGTTGCTGCTCGGATTGGCTTGGCTGGGGCTCGTCCTGTTTTCGAGGCATATGCGTCTCTACAGTTCGTGTAAGCAAATCCGAAGTAAACGGTTTATTCAAGAACCCAATCACGTTCGAGTTTCGACCGCTCGCCTGCAACTCCGCTCCGTAACCAGACATGTAAACCACCGGAATTCCGGCCGTCGCCGGATTTTCGAGTAAACGGCGGCAAACTTCGTCGCCTTTCATGTCCGGCAGAATGAAGTCCAGCAGAATTAAATCTGGCAAACCGCTTTGCGCCTCACGCACAGCTTCTTCGCCGGTAGAAGCCGTCGTCACCTCGTACCCGGCATCGAGCAGAACTTCCTTCACAAAACTGAGCAGCATCATGCTGTCATCCACCGCCAGCAATCTTTTCGCGCCCGGCTTCGCTCGATCAGCTGGCGCTGCGCGTTCGTCCGCATTTTGCACCGCCTCCATCAGCAGATGTTGCCAATCCATGTCGATGGTCCGCGGGCTTGGGCCGGCCCCGGTCACCTCCGAAACGGTTCCGCCTTTCCAACGCACGATTTCGTTGAACGCCGCCAAGCCCTGGCGACCAGGCGCGGTCGCATGCCGGACCTGACCGTTTTCAAAGAACACCCGTGCTCTTTCGCCATTCGGTCGAGTGAATTCCACCACCGAAGTCGTTCCGCTCATGCACTTCAGTTGAATGATGTCGGTAAACTGAAGATCGCGCAGCGTGCCTTCAAATTTTTCGGCCGCCGCAGCGGGTGGTCGCAACAAGCGCTCAACCAGATCGATGAAATCCCATTCTGCCAGCGGTTTTTCGAGAAAGTGGATTGCGCCCAATCCGCTGACGTGTTCGCGATGTTCCGGCAAATGCACGCCGGTCAACACGATCGCCCGCGCGTTTGGATGACTCGTGCGCAAATCGTAAAGAAAATCCTGCCCGAGGTCCTGCGTTGCATCGACATCCAGCACGAACAACTCTGGCTTGACCCCCAGAACAAGCTGCTGCGCTTCCTCCAAATTACGCGTCACCTCAACCATCGCGTCCGGTGCAGCTTGCGTCAGAGCCGCGCAAATGGCCGAAGCCAATTGTTCGTCCGGCTCCAACACCAGAATCCGCGCGGTCTGCTTCGATTTCTTCTGTTTCATCCCATCCTCAACTCTGGAGGTCAGCAGTTTCTTTACCGCTAACTCGGTAGCAATGCCCGCTTCTGGGCAAATGACAACGGGTTTTTGTTGTAGCCGCCGATGTCCTCACCGGCAGAAACCGCAGATCTCTGCCACCAGGGACGGCGGCAGCTACAAGGCGAACCGCCTAGCCAAATCTCGCCGGCTGATTTTTCCGCGATCGTTGACCGGGATCGTATCGACGATGAAAATTTGCCTCGGCACCTGCCATCCGCTCAATTCCCGCCGGCAAAATTCCAAGAGCTCGTCTTCACGGTCGACATTTGCCACTACGCAGGCTGCCACTTCTTCGTTACGTAATGCTCCCGCGGTTGCGGGACGCCCAAACGCAATAGCCTGCCGAACCCCCGGAAAACGCAGCAAAACCTGTTCGATCTCCGCAGGACTTACTTTCTTGCCCGCGACGTTGATAACGTCCGAAATGCGTCCAACAATCTTGAAACCGGCGCCACAGGGCTCAAGCAAATCGTCAGGAATAAGAACGCCATCGCTTAACTTTGCGTCGGCATCCGGAAAATAACCATCACCCGCGGTAGCACTTCGAACGCGAATCTGACTCGATTCAGAGTTCAGATCGATCATTTCAAGATCGACGTCTTTTATCGGCGTGCCCACATAACCTTCAATGTCGCTCCTGCCGTCGCGATCGTAACAGATTCCGCCGCACTCCGATGCGCCGTAAAAGGAATGAATCGGCAATCCAAATCGCTCATTGAATTTCTTGGCGACGCTGATCGGCAAAGGCGCGCCGGCTGAGATGCAAAGGCGAAGCTTGGGCAAGGGCGGTACATTCTCCAGGTCGCAAAACGCCCGATAGAAAACAGGCGTGCCCGGAAATACCGTTGCGTTTGTTCGCGCGATATTGTCGAGGACGGCGCGCGGCGTTCGATCTCGACTAAGGACCACTGGCACCCCGCGCGCGATCAGAGGAGTGAGCAAGTTACTGAAGCCGTAGGAATGCGAAACGGGAATGACCCCGAAGTTAAGATCGGCATCGGAAATCCCCATCGTATCGCAAATCTGATCGCAATCGGCGAGAAGCTGTTTGCTCTGAAATCGGATCGCACGCGGCTCGGCGGTTGTGCCGGAAGTCAATTTGAGCACAGACGGAATTTGGCCGCTCCACCTTGGCGGTTGATTGTCGATCTTGCGAATGCTGCACGCGCTTTCTACGATTGCGCTGGCGCGGCAAACCCTCAGCGCCGCATCTCGCTGCTGGTCAGTAATCGACTGCTCGAGCGGCAGAACAACAACCTGGCGACGCGAACACGCGATTAGAATCGACGGCCAATCTTCATGGTTACCGATCTGAACTGCGAGGACAGTTCCAGGTTTTAAGTTGTGGATCTTCGCCTCGAAATCGCGGGCATGATTCTCGATTTGTCTGAAACTGTAAACGACCTCGCCCCGCGTATTAAGAATGGCCGAGCGGTCGATCTTGTGAACGACGATCGCCTTCCACCGTTCCAGCAATTCGTCCTTCGCTTTCATTGCTTGCGTAAACTGCCTGCGCGGTTACATTCGGCGCTCATTTTTGACGAATGAAAGCAGGCATTCATCCAGAATATTACGAAACCGATATCGTTTGCGCGTGCGGCGCGGTGTATCGCACCCGCTCGACCCGCCGCGACATTAGAATCGGTATCTGCGCCGCTTGTCATCCGTTTTTCACCGGCGAACAGAAATTTGTCGATACCGCCGGTCGCGTCGAAAAATTCGCCAAGCGCTACGGCAGCACCAAGGCCGCCCGCTCGACCAAGAAAGGTTAGCTGACAATCGCGTTCGCCACAGCGAACGCTTCCGTGCCCCGAAAGCTTTCGGGGTCGCTACACTGTCATGGACTTTGATCCTCTCATTCAACGCAAACGCGAACGATTCCAGGAACTCGAGCGCGAGATTGCCGACCCCCGGCTTTTTGATAATCGCAAGCGGGCTGGCGAAATCATGCGCGAGCACGCGGGAATCAAGGATTTGCTCGGGAAGTGGGACGAGCTGGAGGCAGCGCGCAAACAGCTCGACGACAATCGCGAGCTAGCGCTCTCTCGCGACGTCGAGATCGCGGCCATGGCCGAAGACGAAATTCCCGATTTGGAAAAACGGGTGACCGAGCTCGAACGCGAAATGCAGATTGGCCTGTTGCCACCGGATGAAAACGAAAACCGCGACGCGATTGTTGAGATCCGAGCTGGCACCGGCGGAAGCGAGGCCGCCATTTTCGCGGCTGATCTATATCGAATGTACCATCGCTACGCCGAATCGGCCGGCCTTAAGACCGAAGACCTCGAATCGAGCCCGTCCGAGCTGGGCGGCTTAAAGGAAGTAATCTTCAAAGTCTCCGGCGAATCAGTTTTTCGGAAACTGCGTTACGAGAGTGGCGTCCATCGCGTCCAACGGGTGCCGGCGACCGAAGCACAAGGCCGCATTCACACGTCAACTGCCACCGTCGCGGTGTTACCTGAAGCCGAGGATGTCGATCTTGAATTGAAACCCGAAGATTTGCGGATCGAAGTTTCACGCGCCGGCGGTCCTGGCGGACAGGGAGTGAACACAACTGACTCGGCGGTGCAGGTGTTGCATATTCCGACCGGCACGATCGTTCGTTGTCAGGACGGGCGCAGTCAGCTGAAGAACAAGGAAAAAGCGATGTCGATCTTGCGGGCGCGCTTGCTCGAGCGAAAACAGCGCGAAGAAGAGGAGAAATACAGCGCGCAACGCCGTGGCCAGATCGGGACCGGCGGCCGCGAGGAAAAAATCCGCACCTACAATTTTCCGCAGAACCGGCTGACCGACCACCGAATTGGTTTGACGCTATATAATTTAGATCGCGTGATCGACGGCGACCTGGACGAGCTGATCAAGGTGCTCCAAGCAGCCGACGTCGCGGAGCGTTTGAAAGAATCGTCCCCGGCGTGATTTCGACATTGACTGGTAGGGACGGTTCACCGAACCGCCCGAGGGCGATTGAGGGCAATCGCCCCTGCCTGAAGCCCGGGCTCTCGTCGATATGACAAAGACTGTGCTCGAAGTTCTACAGTCGACGACGGCGTATTTCAGCAAGCACATCATCGACAGTCCGCGCTTGAATGCGGAACATCTGATTGCGCACGTGCTGAACCTTTCGCGACTGGAGCTCTATCTCGAGTTCGAATGCAAATTGAACGAGGATGAGGTCGCGCGACTTCGCGAATTAGTAAGGCGGCGTGCCCAAGGCGAGCCGCTTCAGCATTTGCTGGGGACTGTCGAATTTTGCGGCCAGATGTTCGCGATCGACAAGCGAGCGATGGTTCCCCGACCAGAGACTGAAGAGCTAGTCGAGCTCTTAAAATCCGAAATCCGAAATCCGAAATCCGAAATTTTGGACGTTGGAACCGGCTCGGGCGTGATCGCGCTCAGTCTCGCGAAACAGTTTCCAGAAGCGGAAGTCCATGCGGTCGACATTTCAGAAGATGCGCTGGCCTTGGCGCGCGAAAATGCAAACTGGCTCGGACTCAGCGACCGAATCAGATTTCAGAAGGGTAATCTTTTGGAAGGTTTGGATGAAAGATTCGATCTGATCGTGGCGAATCTACCGTACATTTCGATGCAAGATCGACATCTGCTTTCCCGCGAAGTTTTGCACGACCCTGAGGTAGCGCTTTTCGGAGGAGCGCGGGGCGATGAATTGATCCGCAAATTGATCGAGCAGGCCTCTTCACGTCTGAACGACGGAGGTCTGCTCGCCTTGGAAATTGGGGTTAATCAGGCTGAAGCTCTGTGCGACGTGCTTCGTCTAAAGAATTATCACGACATCGAGTCGAAAAAGGACTATTCAGGTATCACTCGATTCTTGTTAGCCGGGTATGGATAAGATCCGCATTCACGGAGGGCGGCCGCTGAGCGGTTCGATCAAGGTCAGCGGATCGAAGAATTCTGCCCTGCCGATTTTAGCGGCCACATTGCTTACTAAGGAACCGTGCACCATTCGGCGGGTGCCGGATTTGAGCGATACGAATTACATGCTTCAGATCCTGAAGCACCTTGGCTCTGAAGTGGAGCGCGCAAGCGGCACGGTCCACATTGCCGCAGTCAAAATTAATTCAGTCGCACCTTACGACGTCGTGCGCAAAATGCGGGCATCAGTTTGTGTGATTGGGCCGTTGCTGGGGCGTTGCAAAGAAGCAACGGTTTCGCTTCCAGGCGGCTGTGTCATCGGAGATCGGCCGATCGATTTGCATTTGAAAGGCTTTGAAGCGCTCGGTTCCGCCGTCCGGGTCGAGGGCGGCGACATCAAGGTGTTCGCGCCGAAGTTGACGGGCGCGGTTATCAATCTACGCGGCAAATTTGGTCCAACCGTTCTGGGCACGGACAACGTGATGATGGCGGCCGTGCTCGCCGACGGCACGACCGTGATCGAAGGAGCGGCCCAGGAACCGGAAGTTGTCGATCTTGCAAATTTCCTAAACAAGATGGGCGCGAAGGTTGAAGGCGCCGGCACGCGTAGGATCATTGTCGAAGGCGTCCAAGAACTCCATGGCGCCGAGCACGACATCATCGCCGACCGGATTGAGGCGGGAACGTTTTTGGTTGCGGGCGCGATTTGCGGAGATGGAATCACGATCAAGCGCGCCGATCCCGAACACGTCACCGCGGTGACGAACGCGCTCTCGAGCTGCGGTTTTCGAATTGAAACCAAGAAGGACGCGATCTCGGTTTTTCCGAACGGCGCAGCCAAACCGCTGGAACTGGCCACCGAGCCTTATCCCGGTTTTCCTACTGACATGCAGGCGCAGATGTGCGCCTTGCTGTCGATGACCAAAGGCATCAGCGTGATCACGGAAAATATTTTTCCGCAACGCTATATGCACGTCGCGGAATTGAAGCGAATGGGTGCGCAGGTCGATCTGGAGGGACCAACTGCGGTGATTCGGGGAGTCGATCATCTGCTTGGCGCACCGGTGATGGCGAGCGATCTGCGCGCGTCGGCTGCGCTGGTATTGGCCGGATTGAAAGCCGAAGGCATCACCGAAGTCAGCCGTGTTTACCACATCGATCGCGGCTACGAACACCTGGACGAGAAATTGAGCGAGCTCGGCGCCGAGATCGAGCGCGTGAAAGAATAAAGCCATGAACGAAACCCAACCAACCTCGCCGCCGCCGCCGCCGACAGCGCCAACTTCATCCACTTCGTCGGAAATCCGCACTTGGTCCGTGCTTTGTCACGCCAGCGCGCTCCTTGGTTTATTTTTTCATTTCTTAGGACACTTACTCGGACCGCTCGTCGTTTGGCTGATTAAACGCGACGCTTCACCCGAGATCGACTCCAACGGAAAAGAATCCCTCAACTTTCAAATCTCGATGCTGATTTACGACGCAATCGCCGCGATTCTGTGCATCGTCCTCATCGGCATTCCGATTTTGATCGCGCTTTGGGTGTTGAACACCGTGTTCGTGATCATCGCGTCGGTGAAAACGAGCGAAGGCAAGTTCTACCGCTATCCGTTCACGATCCGGTTCTTGAATTAAGGTAGGGGCGGTTCACCGAACCGCCCGCGGGCGATTGAGGTCAATCGCCCCTACCAACCCGCGCAGCGTTTTCAGATTCTGAATGTCTTCGCGCATCGCTTTGCCTTTCGGCGTCTCGAGCACTTTTGGAATTTTTCGGAAACGGCGGTCGCGCATGATGAATCGGAAGGCGTCGAGGCCGATCTGGCCTTTGCCGATGTGTTGATGTCGATCCACACATGAGCCGCGCCCGGCTTTAGAATCGTTTACATGAATCGCTGCAAGGCGATCGAGGCCGACAATGCGGTCCAGCTCGCGAAAGGTTTTCCTAGTACCAACTTCGCTTCCGATGTCATAGCCGGCGGCAAACAAGTGGGCTGTGTCGATGCAAACACAAAGCCGTTCCGGCTCGCGCACATTGTCAACGATATAAGCGATCTGCTCGAAGCGGTGACCGAGACAGGATCCTTGCCCTGCCGTCGTTTCGAGCGCGATCCGCGTTTTCACCTTTGGAATTTTGCGAAACACACGGTCGATCGAGGCAGCAATCTTTTCGAGACCGGCTTCTTCGCCGGCGCCCAGATGGGCGCCTGGATGCATTACCAGAAACGGAAGCTCGAGCTGATCGGCCCGAATCAATTCCTCGGACAACGAACGCATCGAGTTGGCGTGAAACTGCGGATTGGTGGCCGCGAGATTGATCAGGTAATTGGCGTGGGCAAAGATCGACAACAGCTGCCCGCGCTGTTGGTGATTCAGAAACGCGCGAATCTCATCGCCGGTAAATTGGCGGGCAAACCATTGCATATTGTTCTTCACGAACATTTGGATGGCAGTGCATTTGATCGAGCAGCCGCGCTCGATGGCGGTGTGCACACCGCCGGCGATTGACATGTGCGCGCCGAGAAGAAGTGGTTCTTTCATTCAGTCTTTCGTCAACACCGGGCTTCAGCGGGGTGTTGGTTCGGACGTAGTGCTTTAAGCCGTTTAAACGGCTTTGTCCCCACGCGTGCGAACACACCGGGCTAGAGTCCGGTGTTAATCACGAAGGTTCAGGTGATCTTCGACAAATAATACGGCAGCATGTCGCGCCAATAATTCCAATCGTGGCCGCGCCATTTGCCGTCATCGAGCCAGTTCTGGACGCCTTTGGAATTCAGAATTTCCGAGAGCCGGCACGATTCGTGACGGGTGTTGTCCCATTCGCCGGTGCCGAGAATGATGCCCATGTGATTATATTTCCAGGGGTCGGTCGTGTTTGGCAGATATTGGTACGGACTGTTGTAGTAAATGTTGTCGTCGTGATAGCCGTTGAAGAAATCGCTGATGTCGAATGACCCGCTGAGACTGACGAGATGGCTCACCAAATCGGGATGGCGGAACCCGATATTGGCCGCGTGATAGGCGCCGAGACTGGCACCGCTTACCGCCACCCGATGACAATGACATTCGCGTCGCGCCAGGTCGAAAACGTCGCGCACGATCACGTTTTCGTAAGCGTTGTGGGTGCGCATCCGGTCGGCCGGATGAATCCCTTTGTTGTAGAAACTGTCGAGGTCGATCGCGTCCGGGCAGTAAACGGTGATTTTTCCGTTGTCGACGAACCAGTCGACGGAGTCGACCAGTCCGAAATCCTTGTTCTGATAATAGCGGCCGAACGAGGTGGGAAAGAGAATCAAGGGAAGTCCGCCGCCGTTTCCGAATGCCAGCATTTCAAAATCGCGGCTAAGCCATGGCGTGTACCACCTAATGTAACGCTCGTTCATCGAAAGAGCCGCAGAATAACGACAGCCGGCAATTGAGGTCAACCGTTCCGAATCGCGCTTCGACGCAGTGACGCTGTGGACAAGAGTGACATCTTCAACGAAGCGTCTCGTTTCCAATGCCGAAACACACCCTCACGGGAAACATCCGACGACATCGCCGGTTTGCGTCCAAGATTCTTGGAAACCGTCGTGAGGTGCTGGTTTGGTTGCCGCGCGGTTACTCTCGATTTTCGCGCAAACGACATCCGGTTTTGTATTTGCAGGACGGCCAAAATGTTTTCGATGCGGCCACTTCGTTTGCCCGAGTGGAATGGGGCGTGGACGAAACGGCTCAGCGTTTGATCCGCGAAAATTTGATCGAACCGTTGATCATCGTGGCGATCGCCAACACCGGTGAGGAGCGGATTCACGAATACGCGCCGACGCCCGGCGTGCTCGATACGAACCCAAAGCGCAAGAAACGCAGCAAAGGTTGGGCGCGGAGGTACGGACGATTCTTGATCGAGGAACTTAAGCCTTATATCGATAAGCAATATAGAACCAAGCCAGAAGCCGAATTCACGGGACTGGGAGGCTCGTCGCTTGGCGCACTGCTCACGCTTTCGCTCGGCCTATGGTATCCAAACGTGTTCACCCGGCTAATCGTCATGTCGCCGTCGGTCTGGTGGGACGACGAAGTGATCGTGAAGATGGTCAACGAGCTCGATCGCAAACTGCCGTTGAAGATTTGGCTCGATACCGGAACAAACGAGCCGGGCTGGGAACGGGCGAGAAATTTGTGCGTAGCGTTAATCGAGAAAGGTTGGCACCCATTCGAAGATTTGCATTATCACGAGATCGAAGGCGGCGATCACAGTGAAGGCGCGTGGGCGTCGCGCGTTGAGCCGGCGCTGCGATTTCTGTTTCCGGCAAATGCAACCAGGTGATTTGATTTACTGCAGCGCTCTTCCGTAAACCTGGAAGACGCGGGTAAAACCGCCGGCGAATTCGTCGTCTTTTTGGTAACTGAATTCGCGTTTTGCCGGAATCCATTCCAAGTGTCGCGGTGCGTCGGAGTGGTTCGGATCGTAGACGAGATAATGATCGGTCCCATCGGCAGAGCGCGGCCGATCATGTTTGTACACGAGAACCGAATGGTTGATGTGCAGAATTGGGAAATCCGACAGATAGGCGATAAAAAATTCGCGACGCGCGAGGGCCTCTTCCAATAACCGGTGCGTTTTTTCCTGGTAGCGTCTGTCGTGCAAATAGAACATTCGTGCATTCCCAGGCCGAAGATAAGCAACCCAGCCGAGACCGATGTTTCGTTGCATCAGCCGGGTATTCGCTGCGCTGGTCTCCCGCAGATTGTGATAACCCGGAATCACGATCCGCTTTTCTGCCGGAAAAGGTTCCCGCCAGGGCTGAGTCCGCGTAACCGCGCGAATGCGCTTGTGCAGTCCACTTTCATCTAACCTCGGCGCATTCGGCTCGAATCGTGCGAACTTGTAAAATTGCTCCACCGTTCGCGTCATCACGAAACAGCGGCGGGTGTAGCGGTCCGATTTACGACTGAAGCGTGAAACGATTTCGCCGTTGTGGTACTCGAACACCGTTGTATTTGCGAAGGACAGCGTATCCTTATTGAAATTGAATCCATCGGCCGAGCCGGCGTGAACTGAAGAGCTGGCAATTGTTCCGACGAACCAAATCGCGGCAAGGGAGACGATCCTGCGGGCGGTCATCCTGAACGGAGTGAAGGATCTCTTACGAGGTGAGTGATCAAACAAATTAATGTGTGTGATGCTCGCTTCGACTGGGAGATTCCTCAGTGCGACCCGCACTGGCCTTTCGCTCGGAAGGACAAAACAAGGCCGACAATCCGCGAGCTGCATTCCAAATATCAACGTCCGGAATTCGCCTTCGACTCGGCGAAATTTCCGAGGCCGCGGAATTTCTTGTAACGCCTCTTCAGCAGTTGATCGATGGGTTGCTCGAGCACTTTGGCGAGATTCCGGCGCAAAGCGCTGCCAAGATTGGCAGCCGCGGTTTCGTAATCGTGATGGGCACCGCCCTCGGGCTCGCCCACAATTTCATCGACCACGTCGAGCTTCAATAAATCCTGCCCGGTGAGCTTGAGCGCCTCGGCCGCTTCAGCCGCATGCTTTCGGTCGCGCCATAAAATCGCCGAGCAGGCTTCAGGACTGATCACCGAATAATAGGCGTTTTCCAAGATCAAAACGCGATCGGCCACGCCGATACCGAGTGCCCCGCCTGATCCGCCTTCGCCGATGACGGCGGCAATAATCGGGACGCGGAGGTTCATCATTTCGCGCAGGTTAACGGCGATCGCTTCGGAGATATGGCGTTCTTCCGAACCGATTCCGGGGAATGCCCCGGGCGTGTCGATCAATGAAATGACCGGCATGTTGAATTTTTGGGCGAGCCGCATGAGGCGCAGCGCTTTGCGATAACCTTCGGGGTGAGCGCAACCGAAGTTACGCATCACGTTTTCTTTGGTATTGCGACCTTTCTGATGCGTAATGACGACGCAGCGTGTTGAGTCCAGCATCGCCAACCCGCTCGGCATCGCTTTGTCGTCGGCGAATCGGCGATCGCCCCGCAACTCGGTCCAGCCAGTGAAACAGCGTTCGATGTAATCGAGCGCGAACGGGCGTTGCACGTGACGGGCGATTTGGACCCGCTGCCACGCGGTCAGGTTTCCGTAAATCTCGCGGCGGGTATCGCGCAGTTTGTTCTCGATGGCTGCCACTTCGGAATCGAGGTCGAGATTGTGCTCCCGCGAATGCTCCTTCAAGTCGTGCAGGCGCCGTTCCAATTCGACAATCGGCTTTTCGAAATCGAGCGGTTGCAATTCCATCGTGCTAATCGGTAATGGTGACGGCCGTTTGTTTATTAACCAGGCTGCTAAGTTCCTCAACATCCGCCGCCCCAAGGCCGATCCCCTGGGGCGGTGGGGGTTGCCCTAAGTTTGGGTGGGCCGAATCGGGCACGGAATAAATGGTATAGGCCTGATTGCCCAGGCGGACCCAGCGTGTGCTCCCGATAAATTCTTTGGTGCCGAAGCCGACGCGCTTGCCGTCTCGCCAAGCCATAACTTCGGCCACTTTGGTGGTGACCTTCGCCGGCACGCGAGCCGGCAATTTCTCCTCCTGAATGTGATATTGCTTAAAAAATCCGCCGTGGTTTAGAAGCACGAGTAACTTGGGTTTGCGCTGAACAACGATGGAGAAATCCGGATGCGAAATGAGCAGCCTCTCGCCGATGTGGAGCATCGTGCTACTCATGTTGTTCATTCGCATGATGAGCTCAGGCGTCGATTTTACCTGACGCGCAACTTTTGCCAAAACGTCGCCCGGCTTAACGATGTATTCCTGTTTCTCGGGCGAAGGCGTTCGGGACAGGAGGATATCGACGTTGATTTCGCCAAGCAGGTCCTTGGCTTCTTCCGCGTGCTGCCCGGTGGGATATTTTTGGATAAAAGCCGCGAGTGCGGCGCGGGCCTCGGGGATTTTTCCGTCCTGACGCAGCTTGGCAGCTTCTTGAAACTCCGGCAGGGTCAGGTCCGCCCGTGGTTCGGCAGTTACTTCACCGCGTTGTTCTTTGCGAACCTGAATATCTTCCTTGAAAACGAAGTTGTAACCGAACCAAGCGGCGCCGCCGAAGATGATGATTGCGAGAAAGAGGACGAAGAGCCACTTCATGGGTCGGATCGGATCACGCGATCAATAATTTTGATGCGGCCAGCCGATTTCGAGCCGCGACGCGACGAAAGTCTAGGTCGCCCTTTCTTCTCCTGGGAAGAAGCGGTGCCAAAGCCGTCCGATAGTGCGTTCTTCCTCATTACTCCACGTGTAATGACAATCCTGGCAGTAAAATTCCTTCGGAATAATCTTTAGCGCGCAAAGCAGCGCCACCAGCGCGGGAGTCATGAACTTACGTGTCATTTGGGGATACTCGATGTTCGAGGATCCGCATTGCGGGCAACGAATCATCGCCGACGCGATTTCCGGATCGCTCGCTTCCCATTCGATCATTAGATTGTGGGCGCGCTCGAAGTCGGCGTCCTCCACCATCACCTTGGCGTTGGCCAGCGGCCGCGACATGAACGCCATCTGTTGAAGGTGTCGCTCGTTGTAAATATCGGCCTTGATTCCGCTTTCCTGAAAGCGCTGCTTCAGGCGCTTGGCTTTGTCCGGTTCGTTAAATGTCGCGGTGGTTACCATAGTATCATTTTGCCCTGGCGCGGCGTTTCCCAGCAAACATCAACTACTGGCCAAAGGCAAGAGTCCGAGCCGGGCTGGCATCACCGTGGGGGGAACCAATGGTAGAGGATGAGGTAAACCAGCACGCCGGTAACCGAGACATAAAGCCAGATCGGCATTGTCCAGCGGCCGAGTCGGCGATGCTTGTCCCAACGCCGCTGGAAAACCGGGACCAAGGTCATGATCACCAACGGCAAGGTCACAAACGCGAGCAACACGTGTGAGATCAGAAGCGGGAAATAGATCCAGGCGATCAATCCGGTGTAGCCGGAAGATTTTTCGCCGGCCTGAATATGATAAACGATGTAACCGATGAGAAAGCCGGTCGAAGCAATCAGGGCGGCGATCATGCACGGCACGTGGCGTTGCCAGATGTTCCGGCGGATCCAGAACCAGCCCATTGAAATGAAAACGGTGCTGACCGCGTTGAGAGAGGCGTTGATCTCTGGCAGATCGGAAATCTTCATCGCCACAGATTCACACAGATGAAAGACAGATCAAAACCAGCGAGAAAAATCTGTGTAAATCTGTGTCGATCTGTGGCTGTGTACTACTTCCGCAATGCAAATGTTGGCCGAAGAACCGAAAACTCTGCGCCGAGCGCAAGATCGACAATCGCGGAAGCATCGGCTTTGGGGTTCGATTTTACGCCTGTTGATCGTTCTCCTGGTTGCCGCGACGATCAGCGGCGGTTGGTATCTCGCCCGCAAAGGCTTTAGGGGACAATGGCGTTCCCGCGTGGTCGAGGAATTGCACCGGCGCGGCGTTGAAGCGTCGATTGGTCGCCTTACCCTCGATCCCTTTCGCGGTCTGGTCGCCCGCAACGTGCGCATCTTTAGTTACAAAAACCGCGCCGAAACGCTTGCCTTCATTAGCGAGATCGCCCTCGACATTAACTATGCGGCATTTTTTCATCACCAGCCTTTTCTCAACGCGCTCGACATTCGCAATGCCGAAGTCACGCTGCCGCTGAAGAGTTCCCAGGGAAAAAAAAGCGAGCGGCCGCATCTCAGAAAGTTTCACGCGCACATTTATTTTCCGCCGGAACAAATCTACATTAGCCAGGCGGAGGGAATTTTTTGCGGCGTCCGCATCTCCGCCACTGGCCAATTGATTAAACGAGCGGATTATCAGTCATCCCCGCCATTGTCGGAGGAGGAGCGCGAAAAGCGATGGTCGATTTTGCGCCGGATCGTGACCGAGCTGCAGAAGTTCAGTTTCCCGGCCGGGCCGCCGTCGTTGCAGGTGAAGTTTAACGGCGATCTTGCGCAGCTCGAAGACGCGCGCGCCGATGCAATTCTGCAAGGGACCTTGCTCAAGCGAAAAGGTTATGACATGCGCGAATTTTTCGTGGCAGCCGAGTGGAGCGACCAGACCCTAACTGTCAGCCGATGTGAGTGGAACGATCGGCTCGGCGGCCTGACCGCGACCGCAAACTGGAGCCGGCGATCCAACGAAGCGAAATTCGAGGCACGGAGCAGCCTTGATCTTAAGACCTTGCTCGATGCCGCGGACATGGGTGAACTGCTGGCTGATATCACTTTCAACGTGCCGCCGGTCATCGACATCTCGGGCTCGGCCAATTTTGCCGCCTCGCGGCCGCAGCTAAAACTGATCGGCCATGTCGCCATCGATAATCTGGCCTACAAGAATCTGCCGCTGTCCGATTGCCGCGCGGAATTTTCCTGGGACGGCGAGCGCGCCTGGTTGCGCGACATTCATGTTCGGCATCAAACCGGCGAACTTCGTGCCGAAGTGTTTGAGGCGCCCGATGAGTTTCGGTTAAACATTGACGGCCCGGTCGAGCCCGGGGCGCTCCGTCCGTTCGTCTCTCCTGAGATTCAGGAATTTCTGGACGAGTGGGAATTTTCGCAGCCACCGGTGATCCAACTCGCCATTCAGGGAAAAGATCGACATCCGGAAAACTGGCGGGGCGACGGAAACGTTTCTCTCGACCGCACCCGGTTTCGCGGCCAATGGATGAAGAGCGCGACGTCGAAGGTGCATTTCGCCAATGGCGCAGTCGCCTACGAGAATTTTCGGATCACTCGGGACGAAGGCGTTGGCACGGGTACATTTGTTTACGATTTCGCGAATCACGAAGTTCGCGTCTCGAACATCAAAGCGAACGTGCGGCCGGTGGAAGCGGCCTATTGGATCGATCCGGATCTGCCGAAAACCATTACGCCTTACAAATTTCATCAGCCGCCCACGATCACGGCACATGGCGTCTATCAATTTCGCGGCGGCAAGGGAACGAAGCTCGAGATCAACGTCGATGGGCCGACCGGAATGGATTACGTTTTTCTCGGCAAGACGCTGCCGTTCCACAAAATCGACGCGCGGCTTCTTTTTACCACGGATCGCCTGCAGATTGCGGATCTTCGCGGCGGATTATTTGGCGGAAATGTCCGCGGCAGTGCCGACATTTCACTGGCGCAAAACGATCAGAGATATCACGCGAAACTTGCGGTCGATGGGGTGAATTTTCCGCGCCTGACCGATCTCTATTACAACTACAAGACGGCTCACGGTCAACTTAACGGCACTTACGATTTCGACGGTGTCGGCGATAAGTCGCGACTGATGCAGGGCAGCGGCAAGATGAACGTGGCCAACGGCGACGTGTTCGCGATTCCGGTGTTCGGCCCGCTGTCAGGGATCTTAGGAGCGATCATTCCCGGCGTCGGTTACAGCATCGCTCGAAACGCGTCCGCCAATTTCACGGTCAAGGACGGTATTATTCACACCGAAGATCTCGAAGTGGCGGGGCAACTTTTTTCCATGGTTGGCCACGGCGACATTCATTTCCTGGACGACAAGCTGGATTTCGATGTGCGGATCGATCCGAAAGGGCCGGGGGTTTTGCTTACGCCGGTTTACAAACTGTTCGAGTACAAAGGCGAAGGCAGTCTGAAAAATCCAGATTGGCATCCGAAACGATTTTAGAGATTCCCTTTTTCGTGTATCGGTGTAAATCCGCGTAATCCGCGGTTTTCTTTTCCCATGAAAAAAATCGGAATTCTGTTTGGTCAGGAACACAGTTTCCCGCCGGCATTCGTGGACAGGGTGAATCAAAAAACCGGCGGACGCGACATCGTCGCGGAGTTCGTCAAGATCGACAAAGTCATCCAGGGCGAGCCATGCGGTTACGATGTGGTGGTCGATCGAATTTCGCAGGACGTTCCGTTCTATCGGGCGTGGCTCAAGAACGCGGCCCTTACCGGCACGGCGGTGGTGAACAATCCGTTTTGGTGGAGCGCGGATGAGAAGTTTTTCAATAATGCGCTCGCCACCAAAATCGGGGTGGCGGTTCCGCGCACAGTCCTTCTTCCGTCAAACCAGCCGCCTCCGGACACCGGCGAAAAATCGTTTCGCAATCTCGAATATCCGCTGAATTGGGAAGCAATTTTCAACTACGTCGGTTGGCCGGCGTTTTTTAAACCGTTCGCCGGCGGCGGTTGGAAGAATGTGTATCGGCTGCACAATTCGGAGGAATTCTTCCGCGCCTACAACGAGACCGGGCAGCTGGTGATGATGTTGCAGGAGGAAGTGAAGTTCGACATGTATTTCCGCTGTTACTCGATCGATCAGCGGAATGTGCGCATCATGCCTTACGAGCCGCGTCATCCGTATCATTTGCGCTATCAAACCGAGTGGAACGCACCGAAGGAGATTTTGCAGAAGGTCGAGGAAGGCGTGCTGCGGTTGAACCAATTTCTCGGCTACGATCTCAACACGGTCGAGTTTGCAGTCCGCGATGGCGTTCCGGTGGCGATCGACTTTTGCAATCCGGCGCCCGATGCCGAAGCGGCATCAGTCGGTCAGGGAAATTTCGAGTGGGTCGTGGAAGCCGTTTCCGAGATGGCGATTCGCAAGGCGCGCGACCACGTGCCCGGCCGCGACAATCTGAGCTGGGGCAAATATCTCCAGGGTGCGGTGACCAAACGCCCAATCAGCGATTTCGTGTAAGCTCGAGCGGACGACAATTCGGCTATCCGCGGTGGATGACAGTTCCTCTTTTTTGGCGGACATTTGTCGCCCCATGGCGGGCAAGCAACACACTTATACTCTCGGAATCGAGGAGGAATTCGCGATTGTCGATCCAGAGACGCGTGAGCTGCGGTCGCACATTCAGGAAATTCTCGAGGACGGCAAGGTCCTGCTCAAAGAGCAGATCAAACCCGAGATGCACCAATCGGTGGTCGAGCTCGGCACCGAGATTTGCGACGACATCAGATGCGCGCGCGATCACGTTGTCGATCTTCGGAGCAAGCTGGCGAAGCTCGCCGGCGAGCGTAAATTAAAGATCGCATCGGTCGGGACCCATCCGTTTTCCCACTGGCGTGACCAGCTCATCACTGAAGGCGAGCGTTATCAGGAAATTTTACGCGACATGCAAAGCTTGGCTCGCGCGAATTTGATCTTCGGACTGCACGTTCACGTCGGTATCCCGGATCGCGCAGCAGCGATCCACGTCATGAACCAGACGCGCTATTTTCTTCCGCACATTTACGCGCTGTCGGTCAACTCCCCGTTTTGGGTAGGGCGTGATACCGGCCTCAAAGGTTATCGGCTGAAAGTGTTCGAGCGTTTTCCACGCACTGGAATTCCGGACGTGTTTGAATCGCTCTCTGAGTACGAGGACTACTGCAAGCTGCTGGTCAAGACCGGCTGCATCGATAATCCGAAGAAAATCTGGTGGGACATTCGGCTCCATCCGATTTTCGATACGCTCGAAATGCGCGTCTGCGATGCGCAATCGCGGGTGGACGACACGCTCGCGATCGCGGGATTGATTCAGGCGCTCATTTCCAAACTTTTCAAACTCTTGCGTCAGAACACGACGTTTCGTGTTTATCGGCGGCGTTTACTCGATGAAAATCGCTGGCGCGCCACCCGCTACGGGATCGACGGCCAACTGATCGACTTCGGTCGCGAAACCGAAGTCGAGACTCGCAGCTTGCTGAACGAGTTGCTAGAATTTGTTTCCACCGAAGTGAACGAGCTCGGAAGCCAACGGGAGATGGCGCACATCGAGCGGATCATGCGCGAAGGCACCGGCGCGGATCGACAACTGGCC
>CAZFZG010000029.1:0-2456 GCA_964523205.1 uncultured Chthoniobacteraceae bacterium
GAAGCAATGGAGCGACCGCCAGTGACGATGAGCTCGCGTCTCGATGGGGAACTGCTCGAGGTCTCAATGGGCCCGCAACATCCATCGACCCATGGCGTTTTTCGAATGAACGTCGCGTTGGAGGGCGAGATCGTTCGCAAGCTGAAGCCAGTCTTTGGTTATCTGCATCGCAATCACGAGCAGATCGGCGAACAGACCAGTTATCTAGGCTCGATGCCGTACACCGATCGGCTCGACTACTTTTGTTCGATGTCCAACAACTGGGCCTACGCGCTCAGCGTCGAAAAACTCGCCCGAATCGAAGTTCCTGAGCGTGCCGAATATCTGCGCCTCATTCTCGCGGAGCTAACCCGCTTGCAAAATCACGCGTCACTGCTTGGATTTTTGCTGAGCGACATGGGCGCGTGGGGCACGCCGTTGATGTACGCATTCCGCGAGCGCGAAAAAATTCTCGATCTCTTCGAATCGCTTTCAGGTTCGAGAATGATGTGCGATTACATGCGTTTCGGCGGTTGTCGCGTCGATGCCAGTGACGAATGGCTCGCCGCCGCAAAGAAGATTGTCGATCGTTTCCCGAAGTTTCTCGACGAGTTCGAAGAATTGATTTTGCAAAACGAGATCGTGATCGCGCGGACGCAGAACGTCGGGAAACTCTCGCCTGCGCTGGCAATCAGCGCCGGTGTGACCGGTCCGATGTTGCGCGCCTGCGGCGTGAACTACGACATCCGCAAAGTCGATGGCTACGGAATTTATCCGCGGTTCAAGTTCCGGATTCCCCTCGGCGATCACGGCGATACCTATGATCGCTTGATGATGCGCGCGCTGGAAATGCGCGAGAGCGTGGAGATTCTTAAACAGGCGCTCCCTCAGATTCCGGCCGGGCCAATCATGAATCCGAAAGTTAAGATTCGCGCGTTTCGTCCGCCGGTCGGCGAAGCCTACGGGCGAATCGAAGCGCCCAAGGGCGAGCTCGGATTTTATTTGATCAGTGATGGGGGGCCAAATCCGTATCGTTACCGCGTGCGACCGCCGAGTTTTATCAATCTCACGATCCTCGAGGATATGTGCCTTGGTCACACCGTCGCCGACGTGATGGTGATTCTCGGCAGCGTCGACATCGTCATGGGCGAGGTCGATCGCTGAAATGAATCAGCGAAGCCAGCCGCCGACCACCTGAATCGGTTCGATCTGATTCGGCGCGGTGATCCAAGCGGCAATCGCGCCAGCGCGGGAATCTGGCGTCAGCGCGATCTCAGCTTTGTCTCCCGACATTTTTTGATTCATTAGCGAAAGAACGACGAAGTCCTGGTCCAAGTTGCGGCCGCTGTTTTCGCCCGCCGAAATTTTCGTCTTCAAATTGAACCCAACCGTGGCCAGATAAAGATCGACATCCTTGATTCGAGCGTCGTCGGCAACAAATTCCGCGGCGACCTTTTGATCTTTAAAAGAGAGTTTCAGCACGCCTGGTTTCTCACTGGCAGGCGGCGGAACGCTGCGACCGAGCCACTCGCGTCCGTCGAGAACGAAACCCGGAGTGTAAACGCTCTCGCTTCTCCAATTGGTGGAGTATTGATATTGCCGCGCGGTCCATTCTTTCGACGAAAATGGATCTCGCCAGCCAAGCCGGTCCCAATAATCGACATGAAATGCGATCGGCACGAAATCCTTCCAAAGTCGCGGCTCGTTCTTGAGTTTCGATAGCCAGGCTTCTGCAGGCGGACAACTGCTGCACCCTTGCGAAGTGAAAAGCTCAATCAAATGGACCCGTTGCGGGCCGCTCTCGAAGACTTTGTCACCGGCCCGAGCGGTGAAGGCGAAAGCTAAAGTGAAGAGGATCAAGGGCGCTCGCATTGGATGAAATTTTCCTCTGTGAATATCGTTGCGATTCGACAAGATTGGAAGTTAGGAAGGGATGTTAAAAAGGTTAAAAGCGTTACAATGTTACAACGGCTTGCCGATTTAACGATGTAACGATTTAACTTTGGCGAAGCAATGATCGGCACGGGGATTTTGAAGGGAATGGCGGTGACGCTGCGGAATTTCGCGGGCAGTTACTTCGATCGCGAGCGCCTGATAACGGTGCAATATCCGGAGGAGCGCAACCCGCTGCCGGAGAATTACCGAAACTTTCCGTTTCTCATTTACGACGGAAACGATCCACACGCGGGGATGCGGTGCGTGGCCTGCAAGATCTGCGAGAAGGAGTGTCCGCCCCAGTGCATCTATATAATTAAGAGCGACGACAAAAAGCCCGATTACCTGGGCAAGCCGCAGTTTTACCCGAAGGTGTTCGACATCGACATCTCGGTTTGCATGAGTTGTCAGATCTGCGTCGAAGTTTGTCCGTTCGAAGCGATCAAGATGGACAAGGAGTTCGAGCTGAGTAAACGCGAGCGTTTCGATCAGCTCCTGCTGCGCAAGGAGGCGTTATCGAAATCGAACGAGTATTACCACAA
>CAZFZG010000029.1:2556-13460 GCA_964523205.1 uncultured Chthoniobacteraceae bacterium
ATCCTGCTCTTTGCGTCGACATCGCTTGGATTTGCCCAGCCGGCTTTTTTCGACGTCGACTCGACACCGTACGATCGACAGATGTCCCGAATTGAACCGACGCTCATGGCGTCCGCCGGCTACCGGATTGATGGACTTTCGCTGGCACTGGTCAACTCATGGATGACCGAGTTGCGTGGAATGCCTTATCGCTATTCGCGGGAATGGAGGACTCCGTCAGAAGTTAAAGCGGCCAGAGTGGCGGACTGCAAAGGCAAGGCGCTGGTGCTCTATGACCGGTTGCAATTGAACGGCGCGGCGAATGTGCGCCTCGTGATCGGAAAACGCCGCGCGAACGATTTGCTCACTCATTGTTGGCTGGAATGGGAAACGGAAAGGGGCACGCTGCTGCTCGACCCAACGTTTAATTGGGCAGCGACGTTTAAAGTTCCGGACCGCCGAACCTATTCCCCATTTTATGCCTATGATGGCGCGCGCAAATATCAGGCCGGAAATTCAGGGCTTGCGCTGCGCGCGGTTCGCACCCACAGCCCGGCGGCTCCGGCCCATGGCACGATCACCAAGCCGATGCGATCAAGCTCGAGAATGCGCTCAAGCTCCTGGTTTGATGAAGGACCGGTTGATCCGCGCGCCTTTTCAAATCGACCGCCACTCTAGCCGTTCAACCACGGCGCAAGGTAAGGTGAACGATTTCGGCCGGCGCATTCACCCGCAACGGAAACCAGTTCCCGACGCCGTTTGAAACGACGAGTTGGCTTTTGCCTTTACGGTAGAGTCCCGACCAATAACGAAACATTGAAGGTCCGAAGCCGAGCCGCTCGCTCAACATCAATTGTCCGCCATGGGTGTGACCGGAAAGCGTGAGCGGCAATCCCGCATCTGCTACCGCATCGAAGGCGTGCGGATGATGAGCCATTAAGATTGGAAACGCATCGTTCTCGCGCTGCTCGAGCAGTCTTCGAACGGCGGCGCTGATCGCGGCATCGCGTCCCTGGCCATGAACGCGCGTCCAACTGAGCCCCAACAATTGCACCGAAACACCGCGAACATCGACAATCATCGTTTCATCCAGCAGAAACGGAATGCCTGATGCTCGAACTCGCGTCTCGAACTCGCGCGGATTCTCGATCAAATCGTGATTGCCCTCGATGATCGCCCTCCCGAAACGCCCTTCCATTCGCCGCGCCAATTCCAAACCGGTCTCGAGATCGGCCAGTGCGTCATTGATCAAGTCGCCGGTCAACAGCAGAAGATCGGCCTGCATCTCGTTTACCAGACGCACGGTCTTTTCGAGCACCTCGCCTTTGGTGAACCGGCCGACGTGCATATCGCTCACTTGCGCAATTATCATTCCATCCAACTCCTTTGGCAGCCCGACAATCGGCAAAACGAAACGCCGCACCCGAACCTGATGGAGTTGCGCCATCGCGATCGCCGTGAGGCTGAGCGTGAAAACCGGCGGCAACATCGCGGTGCCGAAGCGCAAGAAATCACGACGACTCCAAGCGCTCGTCTCTGTTCGTTCGACTTTGGCCGGCGCGCTGCTCGAAATGATCTTTTGTCCGAGCAAAATTGGAACGAGCGCGAGACCGATCAATGCCAGCAAGCCAAGGCCAATGAAATGCCAGATGAAAATGGCCGACACCGCGAACTTCGGAATCAATCGGTCCCAACCGGCGTGGGACATTCTCGCGCCGATAATTGCGATCAGCCCGAGCATCATCGCGAGCATGAAGACCGAGATGATCACCCGACCGGCGTGATTGGTTGCGCGCGTCAGAACGATCCACCAGAAAATATCCAGCGAGACCATCAACCCGATGATGGTGAAAATGAAACCCACGCCAGAATCTATCTAATAAGACATCTGTCGCCAGAGACGGCGGCAGCTACAACTTTCCGGTTTAACGCTTTAACCTTGCGGTTTATGTGCCGTCGTTGCCGATGGCTTCTACCGGACAGCCTTCCATCGCCTCTTTGCAGAGGTTTTCTTCCTCAGGCGACTCGGGTTGCTTGTAAACGTAGGAGTGACCGCCATCGTCGTTGCGCTTGAAATTGGCCGGCGCAGTCTCACGGCAGAGATCGCAGTCGATGCATTGTTCATCGACATAGAATTTGCCGGCTGCGTTCTCGGGATATTTGTTGGCGACGTCGGCCATAGTTTCGTCCGCTGAGGGAGCCGGAAGTTAGGTGGAAACGCCCAAGATGCAAATGCCCGTGCGACTCACCCCTCACGCCCGAGCACGCCTCGGGGGTCGCGGGCGAACTTGAACCCGCTCAGCGGCGACTCGAGGTCGACATCTTTCGCCAGGCCAAGGACTTGGAAACGGCGACCGAGCATTTCGGGATGAAGCAAAGTTTGCAACCCGCGTTTTGATTTCTCAGCCTCAACCATTTCCGGGAACGTCGCGATGATGCCGGTGAGGAAATGATGCTGGTCGGTGAATCCGGCGACGTGAAGTCCATTTTTCTCGGCAGCGTTTACGATGTCGGTCCAATTAACGTGCGCAGTGATGTCCGCGTTTCCGATTTGTTCGAATGGCGAACCGAGAGATCGATGACGCGCCCGGACCTGGACCATTTCGCGAAATTCCGTTTCCGCAAACCCGTAATCGACGGCCAGAACAAAGCCGCGCCGTAATCTAGTCGCGATATCCGCGATCCAATCGCGTTGCGATTGATTTGTCGTTTGTTCCTCCGACGACTCAACGAAAACAAATTCGGTTCCGTTCAGGCCGACAAGTTTGCCCCGAAGATTGACCGGCATCGCATCGAGCAGCTCGTTCGAAAAATGAATCCCGACGAACGGCTCAAGATCAGCAATCGACTTTCGCCATCGCACGCGATCGCCAAATTTCTTGAGCGTCCGCGATTGTCGATCTTGCAATTTCGGAAACGGCTCGACGATGCGATAGCGCAAGGTCGCGAAAAATTGAGGGAACTGGCGCTGAGTTGTCTCGAGAATGTCGCAAGCGAATTCGCCGTGATGTGCGCCTTGTTCGACAATCGTGAAGTTGTGAATCTTGGGGATTCGTTTCCAAATCTCCATGAATTGGGCAGCGAGCAATTCGCCAAACAGTGGGCCGACACTAACGTTGGTAAAGTAATCACCCCGCCGTCCAATCTCCGCGCGGTCGCTGGAATAGTACCCGTGTTCGGGATGATAAAGTGCCTGCTCCATGAACCAGGCAAAGGACTGTGGACCGCGCCGTCTGATTTCTGCGCGTATCCACCCGGTCAGAACGGAATCGCTGGTACTCACTCGTCGAATCGTTAAATCGTTAAATCGTTGAATCGTCAACCGAGTGCCCTAAGTTTGTCGCCCGCCTGTGAGAACGCCCCGCGACAGCCACTACCTCGTCCCGCCGCCGGGTTATCGGTTTCGACCGCCGTGGTACACCCGGCCAGAGTTCTACGTTCCAATCACAGTGACGGCCTTCATCCTAGGCGGGCTGGCCATTTATGTCTCGATGAATGTCGCCGACCTGAAAAATCAGGCGGCCGCCTTTGACTTAAACAAGCTCGAGCAAATGGAGTCGGCCAGCGTGATTCTCGACCGCAACGGAAAAATCTTCGGCCAAATCTACGTCGAAAATCGCGAGACGATTCCGTACGACCAGATTCCGCGAAATTTGGTGAACGCTGTCGTGGCGGTTGAAGACGGACGGTTTTATCAACATCACGGCTACGCGCTTCAGGGGATTGTGCGCGCGACTCTGAAAAACCTGACTGCGGGCCACGTCCGCCAAGGCGCGAGCACTATTACTCAACAATTGGCCCGCAACAGTTTCGCGCTCAAAGGGAAGACTTTCCGCCGCAAGTTGCTCGAAATTTTTCTCGCCCGCCGGATCGAACAAAATTTCGACAAACAAAAGATCATGGAGCTGTACCTGAACCGGATTTATTTCGGCGGTGGGCTCTATGGCGCCGAAGCGGCCGCGCGCGGTTATTTTGGCAAGCGGGCCCGGGATATGACCCTGGAAGAATGCGCAATGCTGGCGGGTTTGATCAAGAGTCCGAATCGCCTTTCACCCTGGTCGGACAAGGCGGCGGCGCGGGACGCGAGAAATTATGCGCTTACTCGCATGCGCGATCTCGGCTTCATCGACGGCTCCAAATTCGCCGAAGCACGCGGCCGCGAGGTGGTAATCGGCAATCGGCAAAACGCTCAGGGCCAGAACTACGCGGTCGATTACATCCGCCAGCAGGTTATCAACGCGGTCGGTTGGAACCGGGCCATGAACGAAGGATTTAAGATTCACACAACGATCGACGGCGATTTGCAAAAGATTGCCGAGGAATCATTGCGCAGAAGTTTGGACAAAGCAGAGCAGCACGCCGGTTACGACCATCAAACTTATGCCGAATATGCCGCGCGATTTAAACAAGCGAAATCGAGCGGCACGGCTTCGGCGCAACCGGCGCCCGATTATCTACAGGGCGCAGTGATTGGCATCGACAACGAGACTGGCGGGATTCTGGTGTTGGTCGGTGGCCGAGATTTCGAGCACAACCAATACAATCGCGCGTTGCAGGCCAAACGTCCTGCCGGCACCGCGATCTTGCCGTTTGTTTACGCGGCCGCGTTTGAGCGGGGAATGTATCCGGGATCGCTGGTCGAAGATTCGCCGCTCGATAATCGTGCGGTGATGATTGGCGGAATGACTGGAATTCTTGGCGAATGGGGGCCGGAAAGTGAAGACAATCGTTACGAAGGGGCGATGACGGCGCGACAAGCGCTGACCAAATCAAAGAACGGCGCCACCGTTCGTATTGGAATGGACGCAGGACTCGACGACATCCTGAAACTTTGCCGAACCGCAGGCATTCGTTCCAATCTCCGTCCCTATCCGGCGACGTTGCTCGGCAGCAGCGAAATCACTCTGGCCGAACTCGGGCTCGCCTACACGATTTTCCCAAATGGTGGATGGCGTCCAGCCGCGCCGCACGTTTTGGAAAGAATCGAAGAAAGGGACGGTACTGTTTGGGTAGCACAGCGCCAGGTCAAAAAGGAAACCGTAATCAAACCGGAAACGGCCTACGAAGTGCATTCCTGCCTGGTGGACGCGCTGGAAACGGGGACTGGAAAAGCGGCGCGGGTGGAATTCGGGCTTAAGAAGTTTCCAGCGGCGGGAAAAACCGGTACGGCCTACGATTTTACGGACGCGCTCTTCGCCGGCTACGACAGCAAGGTCACCTGCGCGGTTTGGGCGGGATTCGACAAGCCGCAAAGAATTTACCGAGGCGCGTTCGGCCGGGAGCTAGCTTTGCCGGTCTGGGTCGACGTCATGAACGCCGCGGCCATGAGTTATCCACCGGTGGAGATCAAACGACCACCGGGTTTGACGGACCTCGAGACTTGCACGCGCTCGGGAATGCTGGCGACCGATAAATGCTACGACGCAATCAGAGGACCGACCGGCGACATCGTTCAAAAACGGACCACTTACATGGAAATGGCGACCGCCGCGCAAATGCCGACGGCGCCGTGCAATGTTCACGGTGGACCGGCACCTGGCATGGTGGCCGAGGCTCCGCCTTCCGACGCTCCGCGCGCTGAACTGGCAGCGGACCTCAGCGAAGTGAGACCGATCGCTCTCAAAGGCCCGACCCTTCTCGCCCAAAACGATCCCTACAACTCCGTCACGGCTACCGCAAAGATCGGGAGCGCAGACCAAACCCCGGACGACATGCAAAAGATCGACAATGCGGATCGAGACGCCGCAAAACCCGTGTTGAGAGCGATACCGGTCGATCCAAACCCGGACGAAACGCCAGTTGAGATTCGACGCGCCTTGCCGGTGGGTCCGATGGACGAAGTCGATCAGGGGGCGCTATTGAAAGCGACGACTCCGCCACCGGCGAGCTCTGACGACGAGTAACAAAATGGCGGCTAGCGATGAGAGCGATTTTCGGCTTAGCGTCCTCAACCCCAGCGGACGCGATCTCGAACAATATTTTGACGAGCCGGTCGGGCCCGAGGCTAGTATCCATCCGCCAATAAATTTTCACGCGTTCGCCGCCTGCACCCGCGGATCAGTTCACCGCCTGACAAAAAACGCGATTGAAGAAAAGTGGCCGATCCTTCTTTTACTTCGCGGCAATTTTCGGACGACCGAACGCGCTCTCATCGAATGCCAGAAAGCAAAACGCATCGTCGCGGTCGCGTTGAAAGAAACTGGACTGCACCAGATCGCCGAACAGTTGCGCGATCCGGGAAGGCTTGCGCGATTCGAGCGCGTGGTCTCGCGGGCGGACGGATGCATCGCCACTACTCCGGAAGCGGCCGAAATTTTCCGCCGTGTCCGACTGAACCAGGAACCCGACACCGTCGCGTTTATTGCAACGCCTTATCCGTTGGAAGAGAAGCCTTGGGATTTTGCAGTTCCGCCGACCCAGCAGTCCGGAATTTTCGTCGGCACCCGCGAATGGGACGTACCGTCTCGAAACCACCTCGCCGCGCTGCTCCTGGCCCGCGAAATTTGCGTCGACAGCGGTGAACCGGTAACCGTTTTCAATCTCGACGGTCGAAGAGGCGGAAAGCTTTTGGCCGCGTTGGAATTTCCACGCGGTAAATTGCGCGTTCATGACAAGCGCGAACCATACGCCGAATACCTTCGCGAAGTTGCAAAACACAAAATCGTGCTGCAGCTCGATCGCAGCCGGGTGCCGGGGCAGGTGGCAGGTGACGCGTTGCTTGCTCGCACGATCTGCGTCGGCGGCGATGGCGCGATTGAACGGATCGCTTTCGCCAAGTTCTGCGGCGAAGGACGGACCACCGCCCAATTAAAAACTCTCGCCAGCGAGCTGGTTAAGAACACCGACGCGCGGGCTACTAACATCGTCGAAACGCAATGGCGCGCCGCCGAGCGCCTTTCTTTTCACGCCGTGCGGAAACAATTAGCGTTATTTTTTGCGCGAATCGACGATCATTCCTAGATATATTTCTTCGAGCCGGCGGATTTGGTTTCGTTGATCGAATTTCTCGGCCACCACGTTCGCGCCGTTCTGCGCCAATCGCTTCAAAAGACCAAAGTCCTTCGCGGCATCGAGTAATGAGCGGGAAAGGGCTTCGTAGTCGCGCTCCGGCACCAGAATTCCACTCACGCCGTTTTCGATCGCCTCTGGAATTCCGCCGTGTTCGGTCGCGAAAACAGGAAGGCCAGTCGCCATCGCCTCCAACATCGAATTTGGAATTCCCTCCTGATTCCCGTCACTGCCCGTTTCACTCGGATGCAAAAAAATGTGCGATGTGTAATAGATTTCGCGCAGCTTCTCCTGCGAGACAAAACCGGGAAGCACCACCTGATTGTTGATCTTTAGCTTGCGCGTTAGTTGCTGGAGCTCGACTAGCATTGGCCCTTCGCCGGCGATCGTCAGGGTGGCATCCGGGTAATGAATCAGGAACGCGGTGAATGCGTGCAGTGTCGTGGCAATGCCTTTCTTTTGAACGAGACGGCTCGCCTGAAGAAATCGCCAGCGACCGTCGGACGGAAATTCCCGCTCCCGGAACGGAAATTCATCCAACGGAATTCCAGTCCGCACAATGTCGACCTTGTTTTCATCGCAGCCGAGTTCGACCACAGCGCGTTTCAAAGAAGCTGTGCGAGCGAACACGCGCGTGACGGCGCCCAGCATTTCTCTGGTTGCCTCGCGGTAGGCAGGCTTTTCCATGTCCACCAAAACGTCGGCGCCATGAAACGAAGCCACGCTCGGCTTCGACCAGGCCCGAATCAGTGGCAACAGATGGACGGCGATGTGCCCAAAAAAAATGTGGAGAAGCTGCGCATTCTCTCGATTCAGAGTGCCAGTAATGGCGGCCAGTTCCCCGCCTGAAATTTGCCAGGGCTTATTGCAAATCTGCCGGAACCAGAAGCGCCTCAGAAAGTGGAAGGTCGGTTTGTCGACGATGTGGATCTTATCGAACGGAAATTTTTCCGGATTTTCGCGCGTTTGGGTGATGACGATCGGTTCGACCTTCCGAAGCGCGGTGATCTGCCGGTAAATATGCAGCATCTCCGGTTTAAGAAATGTTGCGCAGTAAAACGCGACAACTGGTGAAGAGGAAGCGTCCAACTCTCAACGCTCAACGTTCAACGCCCAACGTTCAACGTCGAAATCGAATTAAAAATTAATGGTGAGGAGCTTGATTCCCTTCCACTTCCCGGTGTCGGGATCGAGAAAGACGTTGTCCTCGGCACGGCCATAAACAGCTGGCGCTTTAGGATTCAACATTTGCAGCGGGTTGCCGCCACGAGCAGCGCGAGCCAGAACACCCTCGGTATTCTCCTTGCGAAGCGGCGGCGGTGAAGGAGCGGGACGTGTCCTTGTAACAGTCCTCGCGGTAAACGTCTTTTTTTGCTTCTCCGGGGGTTGCGCGAAGACCAGGCTCGCGACCACCATCAAACTCCCAAACATCACGAGCTTCTTCATCACTCTTTCTCCGGTTAAGGGCCTTGCCGGTTAGACTCCTCCGGCGCACAATTGTCAAGATAAATGGATTACTTGGAAAAAGCGAAGCGAGTTCTGGATCTCGAAATCCGCGAGCTGGAACGGCTCCGCCAGCGGCTCGGTGATAATTTCTCTCGCGCGGTCGCGCTGATCAAAGATTCCGTCGATGGGCGTGGCAAAGTAGTGGTGCTCGGCGTGGGGAAATCCGGGCACATCGGCGGGAAGATCGCCTCGACGTTGACCAGCACTGGATCGCCCGCCGTGGTGCTCGATTCACTGAACGCGTTGCACGGAGATTTGGGAATGGTCGCGGACGGCGATGTCATCCTCGCTTTGAGCTCGAGCGGCGAAACTGAGGAACTCGTGCGCATTTTGCCGGCGATCGCGCGGTTTCAGGTCAAGATCATTGCGATCTGCGGCGATGCTGATTCGATTCTCGCAAAAAATGCGCATGTCGTCCTCGACGTGAATGTCGAGCAGGAAGCGTGTCCCTTGAATCTCGCACCGACGTCGAGCACGACTGCAATGCTCGCGCTCGGTGATGCGCTGGCGATGGTTCTCTTAGAGGCACGCGGATTCAACAAAGAAGATTTTGCGAAATTTCATCCTGGTGGAAAGATCGGGCGAAGTCTGCTCATCCGCGTCCACCAGCTGATGCGGCCACGCGAGGCAATGGCCGTGGTCGCGCCAAACGCAACCATCCGCGACGTCCTCAAGGCAATGACAGCCGTGCGCGCCGGCGCTGCGGTTGTGGCTGGCCAAGATCGACAACTACTCGGGATTTTCACTCACGGTGATTTCGCGCGGCATTTTCAATCCGACCCCAAAGTCGGCGAACGCCTCGTAGCCGACCTGATGACGTTGAATCCCGTGACTGTGCACAAAGACAAACTCGCGGTGGAAGTTCTCAAACTGCTGGAGACCCATCGCATCGACGATCTGGTGGTGGTCGACGACAACAAAGTGCCGGTCGGCGTCGTCGACTCACAGGACCTGACGCGCTTGAAGTTGCTCTAAAGATGTTGAGGAGTTGAGACGTTGAGTAGTTGAGAAGGGCTTGACGTCGGATCGATTCAACTCAACTTCTCAACCTCTCAACGATTCAACGGTTTTTATGGCCGCATTAGCAAACGATCTTCGCCGCGGAATGGCGATAAAGTATAACGGCAACACCGCCGTCGTTCTGGACGTGCATCATCGCACGCCGGGAAACAAGCGCGCGTTCGTGCAAGCGATCATTCGTTATATTCAAACCGGCAATAGTGCCGACGTCCGCTTCGGTTCCACCGACAAAGTTGACCTGGTCGACATCGACCGGAAGCAACTCGAGTTCAGTTATAAAGATCACAACGGCTACCATTTCATGGACCCGGAGACCTATGAGACGGTGACATTTCAGGACAATCTGATCGGCGGCGCGAAAGAGTATCTCGTCGAGAACGCACAGGTTCAGGTCCTTTACGCCGAAGGCAAGCCGGTCCAGATCGAACTGCCGGCATCGGTCAGTTTGAAAGTTGTCGAATCCGCCGAAGGCGTTCGCGGCGACACCGCCAGCAACGTGACCAAGCCGGCGAAACTTGAGACCGGCAAAACGATCAACGTCCCGCTCTTCATCAAGGAAGGCGAAACCATCAAGATCGACACCCGCACCGGCGTCTACATGGGCCGGGCGTGAATTGTTCCTCTTCCGCTTCCTCTTGATCTTCCTTTTGCGCTAGGATCGCAGTCGATGAATCGACGATCCGGAATGGTCCGCGGACGGAGGCTATCGCGCGGAGTGAAAGTTCCGCCATACGTCGTTCCGACCAGACGCGGATCGGCAACGATGACCAGGTTGATGATCCCGACGCGCTGGGTGAAATTCGTCGTCGGCGTTTTTCTTTTGCCAGTCTGCGCGATTCTGACCCAGACATTTTTCACCGTTTTCGCGCGCGCTACCATGACCGAACGTTTGTGGACCGCAGCACCGTTCTGGTTTTTCTCGCTAGGTGCGGTGCTTTGGCTCATCGCATTCATCGGCTTGCCACGACCGATTCTCCTTTACGTCTTCGGCCACGAGCTGACTCATGCGATCTGGGTTTGGTTAATGGGCGGCCGGGTAAGCCGATTCCGCGTTGGACGCGACGGGGGCCACGTCGTCACCAATCGAACCAATTTTTGGATTGCGCTCGCGCCCTATTTCTTTCCGTTCTACAGCATTCTGGCGATCGCGATTTACGGGTTGCTCAGCGTTTTCTACAACGTGCAGCCCCACGGCCGGCTACTTTACGCCGTGATCGGTGCGACTTGGGCGTTTCACCTCACGTTTACCGCCTGGATGATCCCGAAAAATCAGACCGACCTGCGCGACCACGGAACATTTTTCTCGTTGGTGGTGATCTATCTGATGAATCTCCTGCTGCTCTGCGTGATGCTCATCATCGCGTCACCGCATATCACGTTCGCAAGTTTCG
>CAZFZG010000029.1:13560-16334 GCA_964523205.1 uncultured Chthoniobacteraceae bacterium
GGTAATATCGACATCGCATCTGCAAGACGGATCTGACGATTCTGGATCTGCAAGTCGCGGCCGCTAAATATCTCGCGCGCATGATTGGTGGGTAAATTTTCCGGCAGTTCGATCGCGGTTTCCTTCCACCGTTCGCCGATTGACGGAAAACCGACGCGGGATGAAAGCCGGGGCGCAATCACGACGATCCATTGCTCGTCCAATTGTCGCGCAAAAGCGATGGAAGAATCGGCGGAGGAGCCGGTAACGCGCAGCGGCAGATAACTTCCGCGTTGGAAAAGATCGACATGTTCGTTGCGGAAACGCAGCGTCTGCTGGGTGAGAAACATTTTAATCCGGCCATCCGGCCAGTTTCGCAAAAGATCTTCCGGCGATTTGGTCGATAAACATGAAAGTGTCTCCGCACGCAATTTGTAATCAACCGGGCGGCGATTGTCGGGGTCGACCAGCGAGAAATCCCAGATCTCGTCTCCCTGATAGATGTCCGGCACGCCGGGCGAAGTCAGCTTGAGCAACGTTTGGGCAAGCGAGTTGATCACGCCCAGCCGGGAAATCGTTTCCGCCACCGGCAGGAAAACCGGCAAAAATTTGCTCTTCGGCGTCGGATCCAGGATTCTGGCAACGAATTCGCGAGTGGCGGCCAGCCATTGCTCGTTGGGCTGGATCCAACTGGTGTTGAGCTTGGCTTCATTCAACGCTTTGGTCATGTAGGCTTGCAGCCGCTCGACGTATTCGCCGCCGACCGTTTGTTCCGGCGCGCCGTCGCTCGTGACCGGCCAGGTGCCGAGCAGCGTCTGGTAAAGCAAATACTCCTCGTTCGCATCGGGCGCCTCGGATTCGTCGATGGTTTTCTTCCAGCGCCGATTTGCTGTTCGCCACTTGGGTAAGCAACGCCGCCAAACCTCCGGGATTTCGGAGATGGCAACCATCCGTGCCCGCACGTCTTCGCTTCGTTTGGTATCATGCGTTGAAGTCGCAAGCAACGCCGCCGACCAGCTCCGATGTCGATCGAAATTCCGTTGATGAAACGCATCGACGCTGAGTCCGAACTGTTGCGGCTCGCCGCCGACCTCGTTGAGCGCCGCCAGCCGATTGTAAATATAAAAGACCGTGTCCTCGAGCCCTTTCGCCATAATCGGTCCGGTAAACTGCTGGAATTTGAGCACGAAATGCATGTGCTCCTTGCGCGCTTCCGCATCGAGATTCTCCGGAAAACGAAACAGCAAGATGTCGCGAAGAAAATTGAAGATCGACTCTTCGATCGCCGGATTGCGCCGTTTGGCCGCGGCAATCGCGCGCTCGATTACTTGTCGATCTTCGTCGCTCACCGGCTGGCCGGGCGCAAGATACGTTCGATACACGGGAAAGCAGGCGATCGTTTCCCGGACCGCGCGCGCCAACGCTTCGAGGGTGAAATCGCGATACCACCGGTTCTTCTCCGACAAGCGGTCAAGCATGCTGCCGAGCACCTCGACTTCGTTCGCCAGGGCAATTCGCATAACGAGGCGTTTCTTCGCGTAAACGAGATGACCAAAATGCATCGTATGACCGATGAAGCGATGAAACGTCTTGGTGATCGCGGCCTCTGCTGAAGTGTCCACCAAAACGCCGGCCAACTGATTGGCGAAATCGTAACCGGTCGTTCCGTGAACCGGCCAGTCCTCCCGCAGTTTCTCTGCGCCGGTCAAAATTTTCTCGACGACCATGTAAATCGCGCGTCCGTCTTTAGGCAGTGGCAGGCCGAGCACGCGGACAGAACGGTGTTGGAGCGTTTCGAAATATTCTCTTGGCAAATACAAGCCGTCGGGATGATCGATCCGCAGTCCGGTCACTGCTCCTGTTCGGACAAGATCGAGAAGCAGCAGGTGCGCAGCCTCGAATACTTCCGGCAATTCCATCCGAATAGCGGCCAGATCGTTCACATCGAAGAAGCGCCGGTAGTTGATCTCCTCAGCCGCGACGCGCCAGAAAGCGAGACGATAAGACTGCGCGTTGAGTAGTTGGTCCAACCTGTCGAAGCTGCGTGGATCGCCGGCGTGGCCATTGATTAGCGCCAAGGCTTTCTCAATCCCGCGCTGGACTTGCGGCGCTTCCTGGCAGCGACGTTCCAGACGGCGCTTCACAATTTCTTTTTCGCGCGCTCGCTCCGCGAGCTTCTCCGGCTCGGTCTCGGTGCGTCTTGGAAGATGTTCGAGCGCAGTCAGAATGCTTTGGAACTCGGCGTAGAAGTCTTCGTCTTTGTAGTCGGCCAGATTTTCCAAGGCCAACTCAAGGATGTAACGATAAGTGCCGGGTGCGATTGGCAGTTTCAGATTTCGATAAGCGAGATAAAACGCGCCTTCCTCGAAACGCACCTGGAATTCGCCGCGTTCCAGAACGCGTCCATACTGATCGGTCAGGATCGGCAACAAGACTTTGTCGCGCAGGTCGGACTTGAGCGGCTGCCAATCGATGTCGAAGTAAGGCGCGTAAATCGAGCTCGGTCCGTTTTCGAGCACGTCCAGCCACCATTTGTTGCCCGGCTGCATCACGCCCATGTGGTTCGGAACGAAATCGAGAATCTGCCCCATGCCGTGCGCCTGCAGTTCCGCGATCCAGGCGTCATATTCTTCGCGGGAACCGATCGCCGCGTTCAACTGATTGTGATCGGTAATGTCGTAGCCGTGCATGCTCTCGGGGCTGGCCTGAAAGTAAGGCGACGCATAAACATCGCCGACGCCGAGCGCGCGAAGATACGGAACGATCTCGCGCGCCTGAGCGAATGTGAACCACCG
>CAZFZG010000029.1:16434-21061 GCA_964523205.1 uncultured Chthoniobacteraceae bacterium
TTCGGATTTGTTTCGTCATTCGTCATTCGTGCCTCGTCCTTTAATTCACATCTTTTCCGGCACCTTAATGCCTAACAAATCCAGTCCGCCTTGCAGAACGCGTCCGGCTAGATCGCATAAGGCCAAACGCGACCCGCGCAACGGCTCATCCGATTTCAAAACCGGGCAGGCTTCGTAAAATCCGTGAAAGCTGTTGGCCAGTTCGAACAAATAATTCGCCAGAATGTTCGGCCGAAAATCGTTCAGTACTTGCGGGACGATCTCAGCAAACTGGCAAAGCTTTTTCGCCAGATTGCTTTCAGCCGCTTCTTTGAAGACAAATCTTGGAGCCGTGGGCCTATGGCCCGCCTTCGTTGCGGCGCGCGATGGGGGCGCGGCTACATCAGCTTTGCGAAAGATCGAACGAATCCGCACATAGGCATTCTGCAAGTACGGCGCGGTGTTTCCCTGCAACGCCAGCAATTTATCCCAAGAAAAAACGTAATCGGTCATCCGATATTGCGACAGATCGGCATATTTCGCCGCGCCGATGCCGATCGTACGCGCGATCTCGATCTTTTCCTCTTCGGTTAGACCCGGATTTTTTTCCTCAATGATTTTACGCGCGCGGGTGCACGCTTCTTCAAGTAATTGCCGCAGTGGCACGTTCTCGCCCGAACGTGTCTTCATGAGTTTGCGGTCTTCGCCCAGAACGTTGCCGAACGGAATGTGCCGGAAATCAGCTTGGTGCCCTTCGCGGCGCGCAATCTCGAAAATCTGTTTGAAGTGCAACGTTTGCGGCGCGCCGACCACGTACCAAAGCGTGTCGCGCTGCAGTTCGTTAGTTCGATACTCGGCCGTCGCGATGTCGCTCGTCGCGTAATTGAATCCGCCGTCGCTCTTGCGAATGATGCACGGTTTATCCGCCAGCTCGGGCACATCGGGAAAGAAAACAACAACCGCGCCCGCGCTCATTTCGGCGATCTTCGATTTGAGCAGGCGATCGACCACGCCGGGCAGCCGATCGTTATAAAAACTCTCGCCGCACTGAATGTCGTAATGGATGTCGAGCAGTTCGTAAACGTGCTCGAAGTCCTGCATCGAAAGCGCGACGCACTCGTTCCAGATTTCGGCGTTCTCCTTGTCCCCGGACTGGAGCTTGACCAATTCCTGGCGGCACGCTTCCCGCACGGTTGGGTCGGATGTCGATCTCGCATTGGTCTCTTTGTAAATGCGAACGATCTCGGCGAGCGGATCGCGCTGGAGCGCCTTTTGATCTAAAAGATTTTTCCAGCCCCAGATCACCATCCCAAACTGGGTGCCCCAATCACCGATGTGATTGTCGCGAATCACATCATGCCCAAGGAACGTGGCGATGCGGGCCAGCGCGTCACCGAGCGCGGTGCTGCGGATGTGACCGACGTGCATCGGCTTGGCTACGTTCGGCGACCCGAAGTCGACCACGATTTTTCGGGGCGATGTCGATTTTGCGACGCCCAAACGATCGTCGGCAAACAATTCGCCGGTCTTTTTCGCTATTGTGTCGACGCGCAGTTTGAAATTGATGAATCCTGCACCCGCCACCGTCGGCGACTCGGATAGTTTGCCGACATCAAGATGCTTCAGGATTTTCTGAGCGACATTTCTTGGATTTTCGCCGCGCTCCTTGCCCAGAGCCAGAGCGGCGTTGGTTTGATAATCGCCGAAGCGCGGATCGGTCGCCTGGGTCAGCTCGCCGACATTGGGAAAACCGGCGTTCGCTAATGCGTCAGCCAATTTTTTGGCGAGAAGTGATTGGAACGTGTCCATCGCTCAAACTGTAGCTGCTTCAGTGCGCGAAGCGAGAACGCGGCCCGCAGGGCCGCGGCTAGACCCTCTGTCCCGAGCTCTGGAAGATCGACAAAATTTCGTTGGTCGATTTCGCGGCCGCGAGTTTGTCGCGCGTGGTGCGGTCGTTCAGAAATTTCGCGATCGACGCCAGGGTCCGGAGATGAGTCTGGAATTGGTTCTTCGGAACAATGAAAAGCACCACAAATTTTACCGGGGCATTATCGAGAGCGTCAAACTCGATTCCAGCGGTTGATCTTCCGAAAGCGGCCACCACGTTCTCAATCCGATCCGACGAACAGTGCGGGATCGCGATCCCGAAACCGATTCCCGTGCTCATTGTCTCCTCGCGCTGTTTGAGCGAGGCCAGAATGTTATCGCGATCGTCAGGTTTGATCCTCCCGAGTTGCACCAGCAAATCGATTAGCTCGACGATGGCCGGCCAACGCTCGGTCGCCTTCATCTCCGGGATGATTTGCTCGGCGGAAAGTAAATTGCCCAACGACATGCGGATGCGCGATTCGATTCGGGAGCGCAAGCTTACCGGTGGCGCTTGCGTTGACAAGCGCATTTCAGCTTCAGGAATCGCGACGGATTTTGTAATCCAAACGCCGCGAGACCAGCCATCGCACGCCGAACATGTCGACGGTGGCCCGCACCGCGCGGTTGCCCAGGCCGTACTTGGTCCGACCAAACCGGCGCGGACGATGATTCACCGGAATTTCGACCAACCGATAACCCGCGCCCTTGATCAGGGCCGGAATGAAACGATGCATGCCTTTGAACGGAACCAGAGCGGTCGCACATTCGCGGCGCATCGCTTTGAGAGTGCAACCCGTATCGCGGACATAATCTTTGGTAAAACGACTGCGGACCAAATTGGCGATCCGGCTGGTCAAGCGCTTGGTGACGGTGTCTTTCCGCTTTACTCGGTAACCGCAAGCCAAGTCGGCGCCGCGTGAAATTTCCTCGAGCAACCGCGGAATGTCGGCGGGATCATTCTGGAGATCGCTGTCAATCATGACGATGGTTTGCCCGCGCGCGGCCTTGATTCCGGCGTAAAGCGCCGCGCTTTGGCCGGTATTTCTTTCAAACCGCAAGACTCGAACGTTTGGCACGCTCTCGATTTTTTCGGCGCTGCGATCGGTCGAACCGTCGTCAACAAAAATGATTTCGTGATCCAAGCCAGCAAGCGCGGTGCGCAGTTCCGATTGCAAGATCGACATGTTCTCCTCCTCGTTAAAAAGCGGAACGACGATGGAAACTGCCGGCGAAGATTGCTCGTTCATAGCGGGAGCGTGCGATAATGCCGGCAAAGAAAAACCTGCCAATAGCGCACATGTTCGCCGAAACGCTTCAACTCGAGCCGGCCGACCGGCTCAGTGGACTCAAAGGCCGCCCGAATATTGTGGGGCGGCTTCTTTGCCATATTACGAACCAAGAGGGCGCTGCGCCCGACAAACGGGTTCACTCCCTTTTCCTCCGTAAAAGCTTCCTCAGGCGATTGGTTCGGTTTGGACTGCGCCTCCACGAATTGATCGTAACGCGGCCAGAACGAGAACTGGTTCACCAAGTCTTGCGATTCAATAAGGTAAACCGGCGGATGCCCAAGGCCCTCAACGCGTTTGTCTTTTAGATAAAACGCAAGCTCCGATGCGCGATGGCGTTCATCGGCAATCATAAATAACTTCTCGCCGAGTCTCGCTTCCTGCTCGTTCCGGATTCGCTCCAATTCCGCCGCCATCGTCTTCCAGCCGCGCAACCGATCGCTCGGATCGCTGCGCCAGAACCGAATACCCGCGCTACGCAACAAGTCGGAATCGAGCGCAAAAATGCTGATAAGGAAGCCGAGAAGGAGGCCAGCGGTGATGAAAGACCGCACCGCCGCGGTTTGAGTTCGCTCTTGCCAATAATGAACTGCCAGCATGCCCAAGCTGACGAACGAGACCGCATCCCAATTTGGCGTGGCCACGTGATTGATCGAGAGGAGCAAATAAAAGATGAAAACCGGCACTCCGAACCAGAAAAGGAACAGCACCTTCAATTGCTGATTGACCCGGCGCCAGTTGACCACCACGCCCCAGACCAATGCTGCAAAAAGGAGCGGCGAATAGAAAATGAAGTGTTCTCCGAAAAATTTGAGCGGCTCGAGCGGCCGGAAGCCGATATCTTCCGCCAGACCGCCGCGCATTCGCAAATGCGTCGTCGTTACCCAGGCATGTTGCGCGTTCCAGAAAATCGGCGGGATCGTGCAAACCAGAAAAACGCCGAGCAGGCAATACAAGCCCGGGCGCTTGAATTCCTGACGCAACCGCGGCGCGAACCCGAGCACGAGCAGCACGCACACCACTTCGAATGCATTGGTGAACCGGCTGAGAAATCCCAGCCCGATCAACAATCCCGTCAGCGGCCAGTAAAATGAAAGGCGCGAACTTTTCTCAATGGCCAGCCAGAACGCGAACATCGCCGCTGTCCAAAAGAAGATCGACAACGCGTCCGTCGTCATCACAAATGCGCCGACGTTGAAAATCGGCGTGACGTTTAGCGCGATCACCGCCCAGAGTCCGATGTTCTCGTTAAACAGACGGCACCCAAAGTAAAACAGCAGCAAGCTCGTGCCGGCAGCCAGGATCGGACTCCAAAAGCGCACACCGAATTCCGTCGCACCGAAAATTGCCGTGCTTGCGCGGATCGCGAAAGCGATCCCCGGACCTTTACTGAAATAACCCGGCGCCAATCGCTCCGACCACATCCAGTAATGGGCTTCGTCGAACTCGAGATCGGTCGAGCCCAACATCGATAATCGCACCAGGGTGAGCGC
>CAZFZG010000030.1:0-21014 GCA_964523205.1 uncultured Chthoniobacteraceae bacterium
AGACCTTTACAACAACGACCTCGCGAACGGGCTGGGCAATCTACTCAGCCGCGCGTTGAGTATGACAAATAAGTACCAACAAGGTCGTCTCAACGGGAGTCTTGCTAAGGACCCGTCGTTTCCGGAGGCTGACTCGTGGTGGAGCTCAGCGCACTTAGCCGCCCAGCTGCGGAGCATTTCAGGCCTGGCAAAGATAATTCGCCATGACTCCTCTCAAGTGCAGGCTCGTTTCGAAGTCGAGTACTATATCGGGAGGGTTAATGCCTTGATTAAGCTATGTAATGAACTAGTCGAAATAGCCGCGCCATGGAAACTCGCTAAGAATTCCAGTCGAGCGCAAGAACTTAGTATCGTTCTTTATTCGCTAGCAGAGTCGCTTCGCATCATTGCGATCTTGCTTTCGCCGGTATTACCGAACGCGGCGCATGGAATCTTCGATCAACTGAATTGGAAGACAGACTTGATCGGAAAAGAAGAACGGTTTCGACTAGCAGACACGAAGTGGGGCGGTCTGCTGGACGGGCATGTTGTCGGAAAACCCGTTCCGTTGTTTCCGCGAATCTAAGGTAGGGGCGATTGACCTCAATCGCCCGGCGTCGATTATTTCCCAAACAGACAGGCGCTTCGGCAAACGATCCCTACCCATGAAGATCGACGTCGTCAGATGGTTCCGTGCGAGCATTCGCAGGCTGGCGGCAGGATCGTCGGTCGTGCTTTGCCTGCTCCTTGTTGGTTGCCAAGAGGAGACCGCGGCCCGAACGGACGCGGAAATGAACGCCCTCATCGTTGGCACGTGGGTGTTGGATGATGGCCCGCTGTCTCTTTATTACATGGAAAAAACCTACGCGCCTGATGGCACCTCGACCGGTTTTCTTCTAAATCGCCAAACCAGTAAGCGGATCGATTTCACCAGTCGCTGGGAAATTAAGAATGGTCACTTTACCGGCCAGATTCTTACCAGTAGCGACCCAGCTCTGCTGCCCGGCGCGACTTATTCGGACCAGATCGTAAAGATGACGAAGAATCGATTTGTGATGATCGAAGAAGGCACCGGTCGCGTGACCTACAAACATCGCAAGCATCGCTTCGACCTGTTCAATTAGGTAGCGGCGATTGACCTCAATCGCCACCGTTGTTATTCAGCCAATGGCGGTTCGGTGAACCACCGCTACCATGAAGATCGACATCCTGACATTGTTTCCTGAAATCTGCCGAGCGCCGCTGAGCGAGAGCATGATGAAGCGGGCGCAGGAAAATAAGATTGTCGATCTCCGCATTCACAATTTGCGCGATTGGACGACTGACAAACACCACATCGTTGATGACGCGCCCTTCGGCGGGGGGCAGGGGATGGTGATGAAGCCGGAACCAATCTTTGCCGCGGTCGAGGATCTGCGGAAAACGCCGAACGCCGAACGCCGAACATCGAACGCCGAATCGAAAATCCAAAATCCAAAATCCAAAATCGTTCTGATGAGTCCGGCTGGAAAAAGGTTGGATCAAAGGCTCGCGAGCGATCTTTCGCGTGAATCTCATCTCATCATCATCTGCGGTCACTATGAAGGCGTTGATCACCGCGTGGTCGAGCACCTTGTCGATCTCGAGGTTTCGATTGGCGATTATGTTTTGACCAACGGGGCGATTGCCGCGGTCGTTCTCGTTGATGCCGTTGTCCGATTGCTGCCGGGAGCACTCGGCCACGAACACTCGGCCGCCGACGATTCATTCAGTCGCGCGGCCGCGGGACTCGAAGCGCCGCAATACACGCGCCCGGCCGAGTTTCGGGGCTGGAAGATTCCGGACATCTTGCTCTCTGGGAATCACGCCGAGATCGCGAGGTGGCGAAAGGAGCAAGCGCTGAAGCGCACAAAACGAAATCGGCCGGATCTGCTCGACTGACTAGTCGCGGGTCGACACGCGACTTACATGCTTGGGTCGTAACAGACGAACTCGACATTGTTGCCTTCAGGGTCATGGACATAGAACGAACGCCAGTGGACCCAATCGTGATTAGCGAACTTCAGTTTGCAGCCAAGTGCTTCGAGTCGGGCGCGCTCGGACTCGAAGTCTTCGCGCGCGATCGTGAAGGCGAGATGATCGACGGTTGTTTGGGCCGCGCTCAGGCCCGTATAGGCCGATTGGCTGCTCCGGTCGAAGAGAGCCAGAATTTGAGTGTGTCCGCCGTAACCATCCGCAATCTTGAAGAAGGCGGAATCCGGAAAGCGTCGCATCAGCTCCAGGCCAATGACATCTTGATAAAAAGTTTGCATGGCATCGAGGTCGTTTACCCGCAACGCAATTTCACCCAGCGCTTTGATCTTGCGCGTGGTCATGCTGACAATCTTGGTGGAGGGCGCAGCCAAAGCAAGATTCTAGCGCTGCTTCTGTCCGCGCTCGGAATGACCATCAATCGCGAACACGGCCGAGGACGATCGACGCATTGATTCCGCCGAAGCCAAATGAATTGCTCATGACGTAGTTCAACTCGGCGGCGCGACCGTGATTCGGAACAACGTCGAGATCGCAGGTCGGATCCGGATTTTGGTAGTTGATCGTCGGCGGCACCCACTGTCGATCCAACGCCAGCGCGCAGAGACAAGCTTCGATCGCGCCGGTCGCGCCGAGCGGGTGCGCGTGATAACCCTTGGTTCCGCTTACCGGAATCTTTTTAGCGCGCTCGCCCAGAACTTCTTTGATTGACGTGGTCTCGACGCTGTCGTTGAGCTGGGTCGAGCTGGCGTGGGCGTTGACGTAATCGATTTGCTCGGGTTGAACGTTCGCGTCGGCAAGCGCGTTGCGCATCGCTCGGATACATGAATCACCGCCAGGCAACGGCGTGGTCATGTGAAACCCGTCGTTGTTTAAACTGTAACCGAGAAGCTCGGCGTAAATTTTCGCGCCACGCGCCCGCGCGTGTTCGAGTTCTTCCAGAATCAGCGAGGCTGCGCCTTCGCCCATGACAAACCCGTCGCGCAGCTTGTCGAAGGGTCGCGACGCAGTTTGCGGATCTGCGTTGCGACTCATCGCCTTGATAATGTCGAACGCGCCGATGGTAATTGCGGTCAACGGCGCTTCCGCACCGCCGGCTACAATGACGTCCGCGAAATTGTCTCGAATGTAGCGAACTCCTTCGCCGACCGAAACGGTGCCGCTCGCGCAACTGTTTGAGTTTGTGGTGCCGACTCCGCGAAATCCAAAATCGATTGCAATGTTCGAATGCCCGGACCCGCCAAACACTTGCACCGCGAGCGTCGGTTGAACTCCGCGCGCGCCTTTCTTTAAGAACCGAATGTATTGTTCTTCCGCTTTACAAACCCCGCCGAGCGCGGTCCCGAAACTCACGCCGATCCGCTCTTGTGGTTTGTCGTGTGAATATTCAATGCCCGCGTCATCCAGCGCGAGCTTGGCCGAGGCAACCGAAAATTGTGCGTAGCGATCGAGACGCTTCAGTCGATGAGGTGGAAAAAATTCTTCCGGATCCCAATCGTTGATCTGACCGGCAACTCGAACGCCGAACGAACTCACGTCGAAATTTGTTATTGGAGTGATTCCGGTCTTCTCAGCGAGAATTCCCTCCCAGAAACCGTCGGCACCTTTGCCGATGCAGGTCACCGGGCCGACACCAGTGATGACAACGCGTCGCGGGTTCATGCGGTCACCGTGGTCGCCTGCGCTTCGACATATCGTTTCATGCAGCGCAGAGTCTTGTTGGCAACATTGCCGATGAAAAAGTCACCGATGATCGGATCCATGATCGGCGCGAGGGTCGGAATTCGGAAGTTAAGTTCGTGTGAAATATCCACCCGCACCCCGTCGGCGGTCTCGTCAAATGTCCAAACGACGTGCATCCCCCTGGTGAACGCTTTCAAGTGATTGAAGTGAATTTCGACGCGGTCGCGATCGATAATTTCTTCCGATGTCCATTTGATTGGAATCCCTGAGCGTCGCGCGGCCATCACCACCACATTGCGATTCGGCCAGCGCTCGAGATATCGAATGTAGCGATAGTGCGGGAGAATTTTTGGCCACAGCTCCAGATTGGCCGCCGTTTCGAAGATCGACATCTTCGGTGCGTGCATGATGATTGAATTCGTCTTGTGCATTTAATCGGAATGCCGTCGCAAAAATTTAACCCGCGTCAATTGTCGATGTAGCGTCTTATGTAAAACAAATCCGCAGGGATTTGGACCCTGCGGATCTTTACCGTGGCTACCTTGCTGATTCTGCTTGTTTAATCCTCACGTTCTGCCGCATCTGCAGCCTGCGCGAGAGATCTCAAGAAGTTGAAAAACGCCGGCGACTGACCCATGAACAGCCCCATGTCGGTCAGGAATTTGACCGCGCCTGCAGCAACACCCCGCGTCGCCGTAGGACGGATGATCGAACATACCGGAAGGCTGTGACTGAGAAACGGGCACGGCTCGGGCATGATCAAATTGGTCTGAAAGTCCTCTCCGCCAAATGGAGAAGAATTCAGGTCCGGAAACGTAACCACGACACCGGTCTTGGGATCGGTCGCAGTCAACGGAGGCGCGTTGCCCGCTTTGTCCTGCCAGGTTTGGAAGTGCATTGTCTCGGTCGGGCCAATACTGATCAGAATCCGCAAGACTTCGACACTGGTCGCCCTCAACGCCATCGATGGATAGAGGCTGTTTCCACCTTGTTCGATGGTTGGAAAGTGGAATCCCGCCGTGTTAGCGATGGCTTGAAGAAAATTTGGGTCGGTCGTGTCAGTGTCGTCCCTGGGAATGGCGGTGTGCCGTCCGCTATGCAAGCTCGGGATGGCCTGCGGAAAGACGAAGGTGGGATCAAGATCCGGGTTCTTAGTGCGGCTGCGATACCGAGTCCACCAACTCGTATCGAGAGTAAGTTGGGTAAGATTTGTCAGGCGCAACTTTCCGCTGGATCCCTTCGCCTTACTGCCTGGCAGAGTTCGGAACTTTTCAAGACTTACTCCCGGCCTGCCTTTCGACTGCAGATATGCGTTCAGAAACGTGAAATGCGTTCGCTCGTCCTCCGTGTTATCGTGGATGTATTGATCCATGTCCCCGTCCAGGACTTTGAGCGCATTGGTGTAGTCGGGATTTCCGCTTCCATCCGACTCTTCGCTATCCTGAATGCCGCCCAGTTCGTTGTATTGCACCCAGAAATCGGTCTCGAGGATTTCCGCCGCAGCTGCAAACCTGAGCATGGCAGCGTCGCCGTCAGTGATTTCGCTGTCCTGGCCAAACGCTCGGCTTGGATTACCTAACAGCAAAGCGCCACCGATGGTTCCCGCTCCGGCCGTGAGTGATCTGCCCAGAAACCGGCGGCGACTCATGCCGCGCTTCGATTTGATATTTTTGTCGTTGTTGTTTTCGCCATTCGTACTTTGTCCGCTGGTAGAAGTAGTTGCATTCATACCCATACGATCGCCAAGAGCGGCCGTGAATGCCTTACCTCAAAGGTAACGCGTTTGTTACCTTCGCCGGATATGAGATGACGCGCTCGATTCTTGAATTGCGTAGCCGACGTGACGCACGGTGTGAATTAACTGCGGCTCGCCGATTTTTCTGCGCAAGCGCCCAATGAATACTTCCACAAGCTTGGTGTCGTATTCATGTTGGTGTTCCCAAACGCGTTGACACAATTCCGTGCGACTGAAGACGCGCCCCGGTTCGCGCATGAGTACCTTTAGTAGCATCAACTCGCGCGCCGATAATTCGATTTGCCGCACGTTGCGATGAACTTTGTGCTCTACCAAATCGAGCGAAAGATTGGCCACGCGCAAAGTTACGGCCGGTTCGTCGGGGTAACGGCGTCCCAGCGCGTTGATCCGGGCGACAAGCTCGGGCATCGAAAAGGGTTTCGCCAAATAATCGTCCGCCCCGAGTTGCAATCCAGTGACGCGATCCTTGATTTCGCCGCGCGCGGTCAGCATTAAAACGCGACTCTTCACATGAAGCGAGCGAAGACGGCGTAACAGCTCAAATCCGTCCATTCGTGGCAAGCCGATGTCGATCACAATCAAGTCGAACAGAGTTTCGGCGGCGGCGTGCAAAGCGGCTTCACCGTCGTGTATTACAACCGGATCGTGTCCAGCGGGCAGCAGCGCGGCATTGATTTGCCGGGTCAAGGCCACATCGTCTTCGACTACTAAAATGTGCATGGCATCTAGAAACGAACGGTAAACTGCGCGGCGAAGATGTGATTACTCTCGTCGCCCCCGGTGGTTTCCTGTTGAAAGCTGTACTGCATCTTCAATTGCATGTGCGACGTGAAACGGTAGCCCGCGGCAAGGTCGATCTTGGCTAGATTCCGGCTCCAACGGATGCTGCCGCCTGTTCCGTTGTCGATCTTGCTGAAGATTTGCTGGTTCCAACGAAGCGCACCGAATAGTTGCGGGGTGAATTTGTATTTAGTCTCCAAATAATATGCGAAGGTATCGGCATTGCCCACTCGTGGAACTTCGAAGCGTGCTTCGTAAAACTCCGCCCATATTTGAAAGTGATGAAGGGCGAAGCTGACGTCCTGGCCAAGAAGAAACTCGCGGTAATCATCGATATCGCGTCCGCGCGGCAAACTGAATTGCGCTTCGCGACGGAAATACGCGCCTTCGCCGCCTGACAAACCGAAGTTCCAAGCCTGATTCGGGCGAAAGCCGACGCGGCCGTCGAATGCCGGGTTATCCAAACCTCGCTCCGTTAAACTCCACGATTCCGGTCGTGCTGAGAGCGACGAGTTTTTAACTTCGGCAGCATAATCGAATTGACCAATGCGCCCCGAGGCCGCAACGCCGGTACCATAATCTGGTCCCCAGATCACCGGACTAAATTCGTATTTTCCATGATCAAATCTTTGGACGAAATCGAGTGGCGACGCCGGCGCGGATTTATCGCTGATCGGGGTGACATTTTCATAAACGAGCGGGGCGTCCACAAATGGATTTTCCCAGGAAAGATGTCGCGGCACCCAATTGCCAACCACCGTAGCGAACTTGCCTATTTGCAAATTGAAACGGCCGTCCTCCCACGGGGTTCCTCGTAGGGCATACTCGTCCAGCCGAACTTGTGCGCCGTGATCGCTTGGATCGAATCCGCGGTCGAGCCGTGATTGAGCGAAGAAATAAATTTGCGATCCATATTGTGCGTCGAGAAAAAGTGTCAGACGCGGATTGAACAGATTGTCGATCTTGCTGGCAATCAGTCCCGGCGCCGGTTGTTCAAAATGATAAACTTCCAAGTCGATCGTGCCACTGAGGCGCGCCCGAAGCTCGTTATGCAATGCGCTAATTGTCAGGGCACTATCAAGGCGGTCGAAGATATCATCAATTTGGAGTGCCCGAGCGCTGCAGGCCAACAGACCAAAGCAGAGCACAACTAGCGCTTTCATATTATTTCAACTCGCAGCATCGGCGGCAGATTGCGCCGCGCGCAAACGCAGCTCGAATTCAGTCCAATCATTTTCAGAGCGAACGAGTTTTAAATCGCCGCCATGTAAACGGGTGAGCTCGCGCGCCAGATTCAAACCGAGTCCGTGACCCGCCACAGTCCCGCCAGTTGACGCCCGGCGGAACCGTTCGAACAGATGCTCGCGCGCTTCAGGTGCGATTGTCTGCCCGCTGTTGCCAATGTTCAGAACCACCTCGCAGCTTTGTAACTGCGCCGTAGCTCGAATGCGGCCGCTTTTGCGATTGTACTTGCGCGCGTTCTCCAAAAGATTTTGCACGATGAGCGAAGTGTATCGCTTCTCTCCAGCCACATAGAGATTTGGCGGAATTTCTTTCTCGATTTTTACATCAGGTGAGTCGGGAAGCGCGCTCAGATCATCGATCCATTCCTCTACTAGCTGACTCAGATTTACCGGCGCGGAATCGATCTGAAGATGGCCGGCGTCCATGCGCGAAAGGAGGAGCAAATCCTCAATCACTCCGCTTAGCCGATGGGTGTGATGGAGAAGCGTTGAGAGCTCTTCGTAGGTTTCTCGATTGAAGTCTTCCCGCGCCAGGAGCGCTTCGAGTCCAGCGCGCAACACGGTGAGCGGACTTTTCAACTGGTGGGATGCGTCAGCCGAGTACCTTGTTGACCTCTGCAATTTTTCACTGGTCGAGATGAGTGCAGCTTCGGCGCGCCTTCGCCGTTCGCGATTCTGTTCTGAATCCAATGCCAATTCTTCAACCGGTTTTGCAAAACGAATCGCCACCAGGTGACTGGCAACAAAACCAGCCAACAGAAGCAGGCCGCCGGCGCCGACAATTTGCCAGCGCAACCGATTCAGCTGTGCGATCCAACTCGACAAGGGTTGAATCGAAATCTCATATGCGGCCGGAAACAGTGAGTCTGGATTTAACCATTTGTAAAAGAGCAAGTGCGGCTTGCCGTTGACCGTGACCCGGAAGTTGTTTTCTGTTTGCGGTGACTTGGCCAGGGCATTTGCGATCTTGCGCGCGAGAGAATTCGCCTCGGACTTTTCAAGCGACGGCAAATGGAGATGCCCATTTGCCCAAACGCCGCTCTTCATTCCAGTGCCGCCAGCCTGCGGAACGATCTCAAGCGGTTTGAACCCAAGGACCAGCGCTGAAATTACCTCCCCGGTTTCGGTGGAGAAAATTGGAACCGCGGTAACTTCATCAACTGGCGCGTCGGCGGAATCCGAGCGTGCAACGTATCCTATCTGCTGCGTTTCCGGCAACTCCTTCACTGACAGTTGCGCTTCCGTTTTGGTCTCGAGCGGCCCGACTTCTCGTGGATTTGGTGGCGGCAAGACCGCACCGTGGTTGTCGAGAAAACGATAGAATTTTGCGTGTAGCGTGCTCGCGACCTGACTCATTGGCGGCTGCTCGTTCTCCATCAGATCGCGCAGTTCATCTTTGGCGCTGGGATACAGCAAATCGAGAGCGTTGTCCTCGAGCGCAGCGTGAATCCGCGGATTGGCTGCCAGCGTTCGGCATCGCTCGATGACCGCGGCGTGGCGCAATTCCAACAGCTTGTCCAAACCTGAGACCTCGGTCAGAAAATTTTGCCGCAGCGCACTTTCAGCATTCCGAGCCACGTTGCGCTGCGCGAGATAGAGCGCAAAGGCCGTTATCGCCGCAACCACCAACATCATCGCGGCGGAAAGTTTCGTTCGGAAAGCAGCTACCTTGCTCCTGGGTAAGCCGCTCTCCGTGCTCATGGAAAATTAACACGCGCGGTTTGGCCGCTTTTTAATTCGAGTGGCTGTTCGCGCGTTGTCCTGCTGTCAATCCAGGCTTTGAGCGTGTAGTGGCCGGAGGGCAAGCCACGCAATCGGAAGTCACCGTTAGGATCAGTGACGACGAAATGCGGAGTATCCAAGACAAGAATGAGACCGCGCATATGCTCGTGAATGTCGCAGCGCAAGGTCACCAGTCCCGGCTTGTCGAAAACCTCTGAGGGTATCGGCCGCTCCTCTGGACGATACCGGCCTAGATCGAATCGTTTGGCCGGCGAATAAGAGAAAATGCTGTGATAAGTGTTGTCGAGATTCGGAAATTCTATCCGTGTGCCCACCTGCACCGGCAGCAATGAAGGAACGAAGGCGAGATTTTCTTGATCGACTTGTTTTGTCGGAAGGGAAGTCGATTTTGGAAAATGCCCTTCCAAATAAACCACTGCGAGCGGCGGTTCGGTCGAAACAACGCCGCCGTGCGTGACAATTTCGTACCGCCTTGCTACCACTGGTGCCGAATTCAATTTCGGCAGCTCGACGCGACCTTCCACTGCAGCTTGCCCGAAGATTGAAATCCGCAGCCCCAAAAGAACTGCGCTGAACCAACACAGACCGCGCAAATTCATGATGTTAATCTACCAGCGGCAGTCGTATCCGACAGATGGTTTCGCTGTAGGATGCCACATGATATAACCCTCGAGAACGCAATATGGCGTTGGAAATGAAAAAAGAATGTGAGAAGTGCGGCCGTGCGCTACTCGGCGACGGCGAGGCCTACATTTGTATTTACGAATGCACGTTTTGCGGTGATTGCGCGGGGTCCATGAATTCGATCTGTCCGAATTGTGGCGGCGAACTGGTTCAAAGACCGCGCGCCGGGAAAGTGAATCGTGCTAGCGACGCGACTTGATCCCGTAGGTTAGAAAGCATTCGTCGCCGATCACGCGCATGCTTTTCAGCGCACAATGCACGCTTTTCGGAAAAAAGTCTTTGCTTAAGCCGGTTAGGGTCGGCGCGTCTGCGCCGCCGAACAAATATGGCGCGATGGTCAGGTTCAACTCATCCACTAATCCGCGTTCGATCATCGAACGGAAAAGAGTCGGGCCGCCTTCAAGAGCGACGCGACGCACTTTGTAGTCACGCCGTAAAATCCGCAGCATCTCCGCTAGATCGAGATCGCGGGTCGCGCTCAGATGGAGCTTGGCTTTGTCCGCAAGTGCGATCCGGATCTCGCTCGGCATCCGTTTGGTCGAGAAAATCAGAATGGGCGAGACAGTCCATTGAAAAATTTTCAGTCGGCTGTCGATCTTGCCTTCGTTGGAAACGACGACGCGCAACGGCGCCGGGGTTTTCCCCCGATTGATTCGCTCTTGTCGCAAATCCTCCGAAATACCGAGTCGGACATTGTCGCGCTTGAGCGTGCTGTGGCCGATGATTACTGCATCTGCCAACGCGCGCTGTCGAAACAGAAATTGTTTATCGTCACGCGAAGTGAAATCGACGGGTGTAAAATCGCGCGTCGTGATTTTTCCGTCGACGGTCATTGCGAACGTCGCGGTGACAAACGGTCTGGTTGAACGGTTCAAGCGCCGAACCGTTGAAGTGGATTTGGACCTCGATGTTGCTCTGGAACGTTTCAACGCTTCAACGTATCACGTTTCACTGATTTCATGCTCGGCTGTGGCAACTTCGCGTTCCATTTCCCGCAGGCGCACCCGTTTCGCGACCCCGCTCGGTCGGTAGAAGAAGTAAACTATGCCGCCCGGGGCGGAGGAAAATAACATCACCAGAAAACTCATCGTGCCGATGAGCTTGGCAACGGCGACTTCCACGCCGCACAAGTTGTGCAGCATCACCTGGAGAATTTGTTCGCGCAGACCGACGCCCGCAAAACTGATCGGAATAGCAGTGATCGTTCGTTCGACCGGAAGAACGGTGAACAAGTCGATGAGCTTCACGCCCGCATGAAATGCGTAGGCGACACAGAGAAACGTTGCGAACGTCGCCAGATGCGCCACCAGGGATGCGATGAACGCGACGAATGTCGCAATCCAATGCCGCGCGTAGAGATGATACGCGGCCGCAATCTCAATTAATTTTTCGCGGCCGGGAAATTTATGCGGCAACAGATGAAATAAATTGAAGCCACTGATGATGAAGCTGGCGAACAGGCTGGCCAATGAAACACTGAGCAGGAAAATCAGCAGCCAGACCAAATTTCGCGTTTCCGGCGTGCTCGTGATCCAGTGATAACGGAATCCGATTAACGTGACCGTAATAGTAACCAGCGCGACCAGACCAATCAGGCGGTCAAACACCACGGCGAGTAGCGCGCCGGCCTTGTGGCCCGGTGTCTCTTTGAGCAGCAGATAACTCTTAATAATATCGCCGCCGGTGCCGCCGGGGAGAAACTGATTGTAAAAAATTCCGATCAAGAACAAACCGGTCAAGCGCGGCGCAGAGAGCCGGATGTTTTGCACCCGCAACAACACCTGCCAGCGCAATGCGGCTGCGATCTCAACGATAATATACGCTAGGACGCCGGCCGCGACCCAGCGATAGTCGGCCAGACGCAACGCCTTTGCCATTTGCCCGCGTTGTGTTGGATCGTGGAAAACCCAGATCAACAACCCGATTGTGACGGTGACCTGAATGACGGTGAGAAGGATTTTCTTCATTCGCCGAAATGTTCTTTCCAAACGGCAACCGATTTCCTGATCTCGTCGACGGTCTTGCGCGGACTCATTTCCCAGACCCAAACGCAGTTCTTGGGCAGGAGCGGCACCAGTTTCGCAAGATCGACGTCTCCAGTGAAGGGCGGCTGATGGTCCTGCGCCGGCCAGATGCAGTCCTGGACGTGACAGCCAAAGGTGCGTGGACCGATTTGCCGCAGCCATTCAGCATGGTCGAGAAAGGCGAGGTTTTCCTTGATCTGAATGTGGCCGAAGTCGTGCCAGTAACCTACCTGCGACGAATTCAATTCGTCGAGCAACGTCGGGAGCTCGCGCTCGTTGGGAATCTCTTCGTAACCGCGGCGGCCTTCGATTCCGATCTTGACCTTTTTCGCGGCCGCATATTCGGCCACGCGCTTAAAGCAATCTTTGACCTGCTCGAGATATGGCGGCGCGGTCACTTCGCGTTTTTCCACCGCGCGAATCTTCTGGCGAACATATTCCCGAGACAAGAGCTCACCTTTCTGCGCGAGTCTAATTAACGAATCGGTCACCGGTTTCATTGGCACTTCGCCGAGATGCATCACCACAAACGGCGCCCCAAGCCGTTCGGCAAAATCGATGGTTTGCAACGTTTGCTTGACGGCGCGATCGCGCTCTTTGCCGGAGGGTGATGAGAACTGGTAGCAATCCGGAGATGCCCTCAGCACTTCCACCGGCAGGGGGCAAAAATTATGCAGACTGCTGAATTTCACTTCGCCCCTCTCGAACATTTCCTGTATCCCCGGCATCAGCGAAATCCGGATGCCGTGACCGAGCTCGATCCGATCGAATCCAAGATCAACAATCTCGCGCAACATCTCGGCGCCGTCGGTGTGCCGGCTTGAATTCCAGCAGGTCGAAAACGCAATCACGCTAGACCGTTGCGCCAACCGGGGATGTTGGGGCTTCTTCGGGTTTCACTTCGCTGATCGACGGTTCGCAGCACTGCCGCCGCACTCGACCGAGCACGATCAGTGCAATCGCGGCATAGCAAAGAGCCGCGATTGCCAGGGCCGTTCGCATTCCGATAAGATCAGAAAGGCCGGTGATACCCAGGCCTGCAATTGGCATGAGGCCAACGAAACTCAACATGAACACAGCCGATACGCGACCGCGAAGATAATCGGGCGCCCGTTCCTGCACGATCGTGTTTGCGAGGCCGAAGTTCATCGCCAGTCCGAGTGAGTTGAAAACGAGCAGCGCGGTCGCCAGGTAAAAGCTCGGCGCGCGTGACAAACTAAAAATCGCGCATGCGACAATGCCAACATTCAGCATCATGAAAGGCACGCGTTTGTCGCGAGGAATGCTGATGAGAAAAATCGCGCCAATCACTGAGCCGACAGCGGAAGCGCCCATCAGGAACCCGAGCCGATCTGCACCCAAGCCCAGGACGAGTCGCACATACAGCGGCATCATCACAGTTATGATCGGAAAAATGAAAACGGTAGTTGCGGCGATGAGGCCGATCATGGCCAGGCTTGGTTTGTCTTGTGCGACGTAGCGAAATCCTTCTTTGATTCCACTGGCGCGCTTTTCTTCTTCCTCAGCGGTACCACGTGGTCGCGGCGGAATCGTGAGCAATGCTATGATGAGCGCGATGAATGAAATTGCGTTGGAAAAAAACGCCGACGCGGCGCCCCACAGGCCGATGAAAATTCCGGCCAGTGCCGGCCCTACTACGCGCGACCCGTGGAAGACCGCTCGATCAACCGCAATCGCGCTCTGAATTTCGTCGCGTTTCACTATTTCAGGCACGAATGCGTTCAGCGTCGGGATTTCAAATGAGTTCGAAATGCCGAGCACGACCGCGAAGGCGAGAATTTGCCAGATCTGGATTTTGCCGCTTTGGATCAACAGACCGATCGAAACTGCCAGAGCGATCTGTAGATATTGCGTGACGAGAAGAATTTTTCGTTTATCGAAACGATCCGCTGCCGCCCCGCCGGCCAGCGTCAACAAGAGCATCGGCAGACCGGCGGCGAGATTCGCCATTCCAAGCATGATCGCTTTCGTCGTGAGGGTGCTCATCACGTAACCTTGCGCCATCACTTGCATCCACGTCCCGGTATCGGAGATCGCGTTGCCGATGATGTAACGGCGAAATGATCCCGGCCGCAAAACGCGCAATGCGTTGCGTGTCGTCAGTTTCACTTCGCCGCTCATGGCCAACACTCATCGTTGTTGAGACGTTTGTGTCAAGGTAGGGGCGATTGACCTCAATCGCCTGCAACCTGAAGCGCAATTGCTCAACGAAAGGCCTTCGTTATTTTGAGGTAATGAGGATCGACAAATACACGCAGAAGATGCAGGAGGCATTGCAGGCGGCGCAGGACCTCGCTTCCCAGTCGAACCATCAGGAAATCACGAACGATCATTTCCTGTTGTCGCTGCTCGATCAAAGCGACGGCATCACCCAGCCTTTGCTGGAAAAAATCGGCGCACAGCCAGATCAACTCCGTGATCGGTTGCTGACCGAACTGAATCGGAAACCGAAAGTTACCGGCGCGTCAGTCGATCTTCGTTTGTCCAACGAGCTTCGCACGGTGCTCGACGCCGCCGAAAAGGAAATGGCGAAGCTCAAGGACGAATACACCAGCGCCGAACATTATTTGCTCGCGCTGGCAGGCTCGAGTGTGCCGGCGGCAAAGATTCTAAAGGATCTCGGTGTCACGCATGCGAAGTTGATGCAGGCGTTGCAACAGGTGAGGGGATCGCAGCGCGTGACCGATCAAAATCCGGAAGGAAAATATCAGACGCTGGAGAAATATGGCCGCGACCTGACCGCGCTGGCGCGACGCGGTAAGATCGATCCGGTAATCGGCCGTGACAACGAAATCCGCCGAATCATGCAGGTGCTTTCGCGACGCACGAAAAACAATCCGGTGTTGATCGGCGATCCGGGTGTCGGCAAGACTGCGATCGTGGAAGGTCTGGCGCGCCGAATCATTTCCGGCGACGTGCCGGAGTCGCTGAAAAACAAGCGACTCATCGCGATGGACATTGGCGCGATGGTCGCGGGCGCGAAGTTCCGCGGCGAATTTGAGGACCGGCTAAAAGCGTTCTTGAAAGAAGTCACCGATTCGCAAGGCGAAATCATTTTGTTCATCGACGAGCTGCACACCATCGTCGGCGCGGGCGCGGCGGAAGGTTCGGTCGATGCCTCGAATATGTTGAAGCCGATGCTGGCGCGCGGCGAATTGCGTACGGTCGGCGCGACCACGCTCGATGAATATCGCAAATACATCGAGAAAGATGCCGCGCTCGAACGCCGGTTCCAGCCGGTGATGGTCAACGAGCCAACTGTGGAAGATACGATCGCCATCCTGCGCGGACTGAAGGAGCGCTACGAAGTTCATCACGGCGTTCGCATCACTGATGCCGCCCTGGTTGCGGCCGCGGTTTTGTCACATCGCTATATCAGCGATCGCTTTCTTCCCGACAAGGCGATCGACCTGGTGGATGAAGCGGCCTCGCGATTGAAGATCGAGCTCGATTCGATGCCGACCGAGATCGACGTGATCGAGCGCGCGACCATGCAACATGAGATGGAACGGCAGGCGCTCAAGAAAGAGAAAGATTCCGCCAGCAAAGAGCGCTTGAAGAAGCTCGAGAAAGAATTGGCCGAACTGAAAGAAAAATCTGGTGCGCTCAAGGCCGAATGGCAAAAAGAGAAAGCGTTGATCGACGAGCAACGGAAATGGAAAGAGCAACTCGATCAGTTCCGCACTGAGCTTGAGCGCGCGACGCGTCGCGGGGAATTGGCAAAAGCGAGCGAGATCCAGTACGGCAAGATTCCCGAGCTGGAAAAGAAACTGGCTGACGCACAAGCGAAGAGCGCGAAACAGAAGAAATCGCTCCTTCGCGAAGAAGTCACCGAAGAAGACATCGCCGAAGTGGTGTCGAGCTGGACGCACATTCCCGTGTCGCGTTTGCAGGAAGGCGAGCGTGAGAAATTGGTGAAGCTCGAGCAGCATTTGCACGAGCGCGTTGTCGATCAAGAAGCAGCGATCAAAGCCGTTTCTAATGCCGTCCGCCGCGCCCGCGCCGGTTTGCAGGACCCGAATCGTCCACTTGGCTCATTCATTTTCTTGGGCCCGACCGGTGTCGGCAAGACTGAGCTGTCGCGTGCGCTCGCCGAGTTTTTGTTCGACGACGAGAACGCCATGATCCGGATCGACATGAGCGAATACATGGAGAAGCACACCGTCGCGCGGTTGATCGGTGCCCCGCCGGGATACGTTGGTTACGAGGAAGGCGGCCAACTTTCCGAAGCGGTTCGGCGCCGGCCCTATTCGGTCGTGCTGCTCGACGAGATTGAAAAAGCGAACCAGGACGTGTTCAACGTTCTTCTGCAAGTGCTAGATGACGGCCGGATTACCGACGGGCAGGGGCGCACGGTCGACTTCAAGAACACGGTCATCATCATGACTTCGAACATCGGCTCGCAATACATTACGGAGGAAGAACAATCGCGGGCTGCCCGCGAGCGGCTGGTGATGGACGCCCTGCGCGGGCATTTCCGTCCTGAATTTCTCAACCGCGTCGACGAGATCATCATCTTCGATCGGTTAAGCGAGGATGATTTGAAGAAGATCGTCGAGATCCAATTGAAGCGTCTGTCAAAACGCCTCGAGCAACAAAAAATCACCCTGAATCTGACTGATTCCGCGAAACAACTTCTCGCCCGCGAAGGCTACGATCCCATTTACGGTGCCCGCCCGCTGCGGCGAACGATCCAACGCGAAATTCTCGACCCGCTCTCGATCGAAATCCTCGAAGGCAAAGTCCGCGAAGGCCAAACCGTCAAGATCGATGCAAGAGACGGTCGCCTCGAGTTCCGCGACTAATCCTCGGGCGAGGCATCCCACTATTCGCGCCCTGCGGTTCGCAAAGTTCGCTGGTGCTCCAATCCGCCAAGCCATTCAAGAGTGGAATCGTTCAGCTCACCTACAAAAACGCCTGAAATGTGCGCTGGGACAATCGCACGCGCCCGAATCCTGCTAGCTTTTTAAGGCGTGCGGCTGGCGTTCGTTGCTCTGGTTCCCCTGGCGTTTCTCTCGCCCGTTAGCACCAACGCCGATGATTCGGTTGCCGGACGTGACCCTAAACATCTTGCGTCGGACGCGGTCGATCTCGGGTGGAAATATTTCGAACAAGGCGACCACGCGATGGCGCTGCTGCGCTTCCAAACGGCTATTCGTCACGATCCGGACTTCGCGCCGGCCTACTTTGGCGCCGCCTATGTTTACACTGCGGAAGGCAAGCTCGATGAAGCGATCAAGTATTACCGGGAAACGCTCAAGAAAGACACAATGTACGTTTTGACCTACGCCAATTTGGGTTACGCGCTTCTCCAGCAGGGGAAGTATCCGGAAGCGATCCAAATGTTGAACAAAGCTCTCGACATCGATCCGAAATGCAGCGAAGCGCATCTCTGTTTCGCGAAGTATTATGCCTACAAGCAGGATTGGAAAGACGCCGAGCAATCGGTAAACAAAGCGATCAAGTTCGGTCAGAGGCTGGATCCCGAGCTTCGCGAAATCTTCGAGAAACACGGCGTCAAGATCGCCGAGAATTGATCGCGTCAACCGGTTGCTGCCGGGTCGATTCGTTTCCGCTGCGCTTTCACGACTTCATCATAAGCGTTTTCGCCCTCCTGGACGTAACATCGGGTGAAAAAGCGATCGTGGTACTTGCCCCATCCTTCGGCAAAAAGGAATTCGTGTGCCTGAGATGGAGTGTAGTGGCATTCAGCCATGCTGCGTCCTTCTTCCCGCGCGGGCTTTGCGTCTTCAATTCCAAAGACAACACAGATGACGGTGCGGGGAGTATCCTTTGAAATTTGCCGGGCCTTTCCTGTTTCGCCATCCTTTACAGAGTCAATGTGCGCAATGAAATGCCGACTATGCTCATCAGGCTTGTACATTTCTATGAAGGCGCCTTTATCAACGAGCGCTTGCTCTTCTTTGCTAAGATCGCCGGCTTTGGTGTAGCCAACTGATGTCAGACTGGCGGTTGCTATCGCTAGAAGTCTCAGGGGTATTTTCATAGAGACTCTTCGGGCCGATAGCGGATTTCTTTCAGATAATCAGTAGCTTCCGCGGCAGAATAGCCGCTTCGCGGACGATCTTACTATTGTAGGGCAAGCGCATCGCTTGCCTATTACCAAAATTGGCAGGCGAAGCGCCTGCCCTACAACAGAAGGAAACGCGCTCGGGGATCGCGTTCCACCTTAAGCCATCACCTGTTTGAATGCCGACACGAACGATTCCATCTCCGATTTCTTGCCGATCGTTAATCGCATGTGATTCGGCAGCGCCGGAAATAAACGCCCGACTGCGACATTCTTTTCTTTCATCCCCTGAATGATCGGCACCACGGGTTTTCGACAATCGAACATGATAAAGTTCGCCTGCGACGGAATCGATTTGTAGCCGAGCTTCTGGAGCTCAGTCAGGGTGAAGGTTTTCGCTTCGCTGTTCATCTTCCGCCCGTTGGTTACTTGATCGACATCGTCCAAACTCGCGCTGGCCGCGGCCAGCGCCATCACGTTGACGCTGTCCCACATTTGGAAGCCGTGCATCCGCTTGATCGTATCCGGTTGGGCAACGCAATAACCGCAGCGCAACCCGGCCATGCCGTAAATCTTCGAAAACGTCCGCGCCACGATCAGATTCGGATGATCCTTCACCAGCGGGATCACGCTCTCGTAATCCGGACTGTCGGCGTAATGAAAATACGCTTCATCCACCAGAATCATCGTTTCCGGCGAAGTCTTGGCGATGAACTCGTGCAGATCTTTCTTCGGGGTGACGCTCGCCGTTGGATTGTTCGGGTTGCAGATGTAAATCAGCCCGCGCTGCGCCAACGCGCCCATTTTCTCGAGATCGTGCGCGAAACTGGTCGTCAGCGGAACTTTCACGACGTCAGCGCCGCACGCTTTGGAGTATTCGAGGATCGCTTCAAATGTCGGGTCGGCCGCGACGAGTTTGCCTTGCGTCGTTCCGGTGAAAGTCTCAGCGCAGAGTTTCAGGATCTCGCTCGAGCCGTCGCCAAGGACGATTTGCTCTCGACTGCAATTGTTGATCTTCGCGATCTTTTCGATCAAGACATCATTCGCCTCGTCTGGATAACGGTTGCACGCCGGGTGCGCGTTTTTCATTGCCTCGTGCGCTTTGGCGGATGGGCCGTAAGGATTTTCGTTCGCGCTCAAACGCACGATGCCAGTCTTGGCCGGCGCAGGAACGGTTACGGATTCCTTTGCGATGGTAATTCGCGGACGAACGACGGCGGCAGCGGCGCCGATTCCTAACAAATGAGCAAATCTACGACGAGAAATGGAATGGGTATTCATAGGAAGCTCCTCCGAAGAAGGATTTTGCTCCTGATGTGGCGTTAACGCTAGCGGGAATTTGTTAAATGGAGGGACACGCGCCGTCGTGTCCCAAATATTTGGGCGCCGACCGCGCGGCGCCCTCCAAATCCAATCCGTAATCCAGTTGCGCGTGAGGACACGCGCCTCTACAGCTTCTCTCAATGCTCGGCTTCCTGAAAGATCGACATCGGAAACGACTGAAGGCACGGCCGTTTCCGAATGAGTGGCTGAAGATAATCAAAGCCAGAGTCGCGTTCTTTGTTCGACTGGCGGCGGCCGACCAGGCCGAACTTCTCGATCAGGTTCAGGTTTTTCTTGCCGAAAAGAATTTCGAAGGCTGCGCTGGACAGGAAATCACAGACGACGTTCGAGTAACGATCGCGGCGCAGGCGTGTTTGCTTCTGTTGCATCGCAAGACCGACTATTTCCCGCGGCTGCTGACCGTTTTAGTTTATCCATCGACCTATTTGGTCAAAGAGAACCGGCCGGTCACCCCGGACATTTGGGAGGAGGGTAAGGCATCGCGACTTGGCGAGACCGCCCGCACGATGGGATCGATGGTCCTGGCATGGGACGCGGTGAAATCCGGCGCGGCCGATCCGGCCGACGGCAAGAACGTTGTGCTGCATGAATTCGCGCATCAGCTCGATTACGAAAATTTTGCAGCCGACGGAACTCCGGCATTAGCGACCCGGAAGCAGCAGTTGGCATGGCGCGAAGTCATGCGAACTGAATTTGCTTCGCTGCGCGCCGCCGACGAAACCGGAATTCCAACACTTCTTGATACCTACGGAGCGACCAATGCGGCAGAATTTTTCGCAGTAGCGGTCGAAGCCTTCTTTGAGCGGCCAGTGATGCTGCGCGCCCAACATCCACGATTATACGAGGAGCTTCACCAATACTTTCGACAAGATCCGGTGGAATTTTCCGCGGAACGAAGCATTCAAGGCGACTAATGGGTCTCGTTAACGCCGTGCCTTTAGGCAGGTGGATTTGCTGCCCTAATCCAAGAAATCGTTTAAACGGTTTTGCTGTGGAATCGATCGTTGAAACACCGCGCTGAAGCGCGGTGTTAATAAATTCGGACGACACTTTATCTCTTCCTGTTGCGCTTATTGTTATCTGCTCTCACATGAAGGAAGATTAACAGAGCAGAGGAAGCGGAAGATTGAACACCATCCCGTGTAGGAGTGTCTTAGGTTCCACATATGACCAAAATCATTGCGTTACTAGTAGCGGGAATGTTTGCAACGGGCGCGGTGTTCGCGGGTGAACACGGCGATTGCACCAAGCAAGCTGGCAATACCGGGAAGCCGGCATGCTCGGTTTCGCTCGCCAGTCTAAATCTTACGGCTGATCAAAAGACGAAGATGGACGCGGCAATGGCTGAGCACATGAAAGCGGGCTGTTCGGAAGCGACCGAGGCGGCTTACATGAAACAGGCCGAGAGCATCTTGACGAAAGAGCAGTTCGCCAAGTTCCAGGCCGAGTGCAAAGAGCATAAGGGTAAAGCCAAGACCGAGACATAAGAGTGTAGCTGCCTCGCTCTGTCGAGGCGGCTCCGTTTCGGCACGGCGGCAAAGCGCCGTGGCTACAGAGTCCCAAGATCGCGTTCGTTTCACGGCGAACGCGATTTTTGTTTAGGGCGCCGGCGGTACTGCCCGATTAGCGGACGTGGTTGTCACAGATTGCGTCAGCACATCGGCGAGTCGCCAACCGGCTTTGTGCAATTCTTCGCGGACAATCCCGGCCGCCCA
>CAZFZG010000031.1:0-20799 GCA_964523205.1 uncultured Chthoniobacteraceae bacterium
GGATTTATCGAGTCGCCAGGATGTTGATCCCCGAAAAGATAAGGGTAGCCATAAAAAGTCACGGTTTTCTTGGGAGGCTGTTCAGACCTTTCAAGCCCAGCACGTGAGTTGTCTCGCTGAATTGCACCGTGGCCGAGGCTGAGTTTCTTGTCCTCTGCCCTCCGTCGTCAGTGATTCACTAGTCATTAGGCACGATTCACGTCTTGTCGCTATCGACGTCGTAACGCTTCAACGATTTAATGATGCACGAAGCGGAAGCCTGCTGGGCGGGAGCATGAAATACGTCCTAATCACCGCGGCGCGCAACGAGGAAGCTTTCATTGCAAAGACGCTTGCCTCAGTGGTCACGCAGACAGTTCTGCCTGAGCGATGGATCATTGTGGATGATAACTCAACAGATCGGACAGCGAAGATCGTCGAAGATTACGCGAGCCGTTATCCGTGGATTGAATTGGTTCGCCGAGTAGAGGATCGCTATCGCAATTTCGCGTCGAAAGCACACGCCGTTAACACCGGTTTAGAGCGCGTTAATTCGTGTCAGTTTGAAATAGTGGGTAATCTCGACGCGGACGTTTCATTCGGGCCGGATTACATGGAGTTCTTAATGGAAAGATTTTCTGAAGACCCGAAGTTGGGCGTTGGGGGGACGCCTTTCACTCAGGATGGAAATTATGATTCAAGCAAAGACAGCTTCGAGGGTGAGAATTACGTAAGCGGGCCGTGTCAACTCTTTCGGCGTGAGTGTTTTCAAGAGATTGGCGGATATGTCCCGAATCGGGCAGGTGGGCTGGATTGGATCGCCAGCATGACAGCCCGACTAAAGGGATGGAACGTGCGATCATTCCCTGGAAAGCGGTTCCATCATCACCGCATGTTAGGAACTGCCGAGCGAGGGCACGTTCGGGCGCTTTTTGCCTATGGAGAAAAAGATTATTACCTGGGAGGATCGCCTTTGTGGGAATTGTTCCGTGTAGCCTATCGGATGGGAAAAAAACCGGTTCTACTCGGCGGACTTGCCCTGCTCGCAGGTTATGTCTGGGCAGCCTTGCGAAGAGTGAGGCGTGCTGTGTCTCCGGAGTTGCTCCAATTTCATCGGAAGGAGCAGATGAAAAAGCTGAAGGCTATTCTACGCGCCCTTCTAAGATTTGAGAAACTGGATCGGTTTCGCCTGCTGGAAGCCGAGAGCCGTCCGAAACCCTAGGTGCAACTTGACCAATCGGAGTGCCTGCCGATGGGTGACGCAATCCGAAAACGAATATCTACAAGCAACGACAAGTTTATGGAGACAAACGTCTACTTAGACCAATACACATCAGAGAATGAGGTTTCGAAGTACACCAGGGCCACGGCAGGTTTCGGAATCAATTATCTTCTCGATCACGATTATAAGGCGGTTTACCTTGAAGCGTTCAACCTCTTGCCTCAGCAAACCAGGGAACAAGGCGTTCGCATCCTGGAATTTGGTTGCGGAGGCGGGATGAATCTCATTCATCTTATTTCGGTGCTGAGCAGCAAAGGGATTCATGTAGCGCACGCGGTTGGCACTGACTTCGCTCCGGCGATGATCGAGACGGCCGAGCGCGAAGACAGGACTCACCTTGAGGAGCGGGTCTTCAGCAGCGTCAGCTTCTACGTCGCCAGAAATGAAAGCTTGATTAACGATCTTTCGGCATCGGCTGAAATAGACAGATCGAGTCTCCAGAATTCGTTTCACTTCATCCTGGGGGTAAACACAATTCGATATTGCCATGACGCAAAGAGGGAGAGGGATTGCGTGAAAGATATTTTCAATCTGCTTTCCCCTGGGGGCGTATGTGTTGTGATCGACATGAACAATCGATTTCCATTTTTTCGCAGCGATATAAAAAACAGGTTTCGCTGGAAGAAACAGAGGCAGTGCTATGTCCCTTCCTTGGAAGAATATACGACGCCATTTGAGGAAGCAGGTTTCGCGGTATTGCGGAGTGAGCATTTCTGTTGGATTCCCCATTCCGCCGGTCGGTTCCGGACAGAGTTGCTTCGCATGTTGTCCCCGATCCTGGATGTACTCGCTGGTTCCAGGGCGATGAGGTCGTTAGTTGTCGCGAGGAAGCCCGCTTGAGGGTAACAGGCCACTATCCTAGCTGATGCCATCCGAAAGAGCTTTCGATATGAAGGGTGAAGCAGTCTTAGTGAGCAGCCACGGATTTTCGTTAGAAAACGACAACATAGCCAAAATCCTCCATTTCTTTGGCGTTTCCTCATGTGCGCTCACCGTGATGGAGTTTCTGGGTAAGACTAAGCGCGATCATGAAGGCTCTGCAAAATCCAAGCTTTTCTGCTCATCTGACACTTTCTTGGAATTGATTCGCGAGTTGGAGAAAAATTCCGGGCAAAACAGGCCTTTGCGGGAGCGCGTGCACTCGGTTTTTGTCTATGCGGCTGCCGATCACAATGCTCTACGAAAGTTGGCAACAATCCTGATTGGAAATCAAGGAACAGTAATCTCGCAGATCGATCCGGGCACTGGGGATTTCGTTGTCTCGAGTGAGTTGGATGACTTTTGCGGAGCGATTGCCGGCGTGCGCGCTTCCACCTTAAAGAAAGGCTGCGATGCCGGCGTTGTTTTGAATGTGGCAAATGCAAATGCGATCAACATTATTTCGCTTGGTCGTAGTGCGATTTTCTTAAAGCTTGAATACAAAGGGGTGCCCGTCTTTCTTTCCACCTCCGGGGAGATTATCGACATCGACACAGAGTTGACGTCGCAGAATTTCGATGTCCGTGAGCACTTCCTCCGTGCAGTACCAGTCGTCCTTTATATTAAGTGGGCGCTTGCGAAGACGTGCTGGAGCGCTCCAGAAATAAACGCGTGCCTAGTAATTGACGATCCGGTGTTAAAGCGCAGGCATGGGTTTGTGGACTTTCAGGAACTTCTATCCCTGATGAAGCGACACAACTTTTCTACAAATATCGGGTTCATCCCTTGGAACTGGAGGCGGAGCGTTCCGGAAGTTGTTCAGCTGTTCCGAGAAAATACCGAGCATTACTCACTTTCGGTTCACGGGTGCGATCATACCCGGGCAGAGTTCGGTAGTTCCGGTCAACGACACCTTTACTGGAAAACCCAGCGGGCGCTCGAGCGTATGAATCGTCATGAGTCTTCTACTGGAATTCGTCATGATCCTGTCATGGTATTTCCTCATGGTATTTTCTCGGAAGCTGCCATGAGTGCACTAAAGCGCACCAATCTTATCGCCGCCGTCAATAACGACCTTATCACTGCTGACCCGGATCCCCGTGCAATCACAGTCTTTGATGTGTGGAAGATTGCAGTTATGCGTTACGCTTTCCCGCTCTTTACCCGGAGATACCCATGGGAGGGGATCGAGAACTTTGCCTTCGACGCTCTATTGGGGAAACCAGCCATAGCCGTGATCCATCACGACTATTGTGGCGATCACTGTGCGCGTCTGGTAGACTTTGTCCAGCGCCTAAATGCACTGCAATGTGCGCCGACCTGGCGTGGCCTGGGAGATGTGGTTCGACGCAGCTGTCGTCAACGAGAGGCTTCGCCGGCCGTGGTCGAAGTAGAGATGTATGGAATGGAGCTACGGATTGAGAACCGCTTTCACGAGCGAAAGCATTTCGTAATTAGAAAGCGGGAGGACGAACCTTCGGCGATCGAAGGAATTTACGCGGGCTCTCAGGAGTTTGCGTGGAAATCGGTCGACGACCATATCTGTTTTGGAATGGACCTCAATCCCGGTGAGAGCCGAGTAATTAGAATGGGATTTCAAGGTCTCGCGGGCCAAACACATGGAGATACTCTACCCTATAGCATAAGGGCGATGGTAAGGCGTTACCTTTCCGAGGTGCGTGATAATTATGTTGAGCCAATTCGATACAGATTCGCTGGCTCACGTTAGGATCTTCCACGTCCTGTCGGACTTTGCCCAGTGGCTGACTACTTATGGTGGGAAATCTTCGGACTATCAGAGCTTTTTTGCTGGGCCCAGCGGGGGAAGAGCCAAAGCGCTCTACTATCGGCGGCCGTTTTTTGGAACCGCTGCAGTGGCTCCGATGATTTTTTGCGAAGCATTCCTTCCCTCGGCGCGACGTCTATTTCATCGTCCTATACGGTTTCCCATCGCCGACGCTCATTACGCGATGGGATTCGGCCTGCTTTACGAGGCAACCGGCGATATTGTGTACTTGCGTCGCGGGATTCATTTTCTTGATGAACTTAAGAAATCTCGTTGTCCGGAATTTAAGGAATATGGCTGGGGTTATCCTTTCGATTGGGTCTGGCGCGGCGGTGTTATCAAACAGGGCACACCTTTAATCACTACCACGCCCTACTGCTACGAAGCGTTTCTTCAGACGGCGCAACTGCTCGAGCAAAATGTCTCTCACCACTCAACTCCCACCTCTCAACTCGATGATTACAGGGTAATCATCGCCTCAATCGCTCGACATGCCGCGCATGATATCAAAGACTTTAAGACATCCGAAACAGCCAGTCGCTGTTCCTATACACCGGATGATGAAGGTGGCGTGATCAACGCAGCCGCTTATCGCGCCTTTCTGCTGACTAGCGCTTCACAGGTTCTTTCGAACGATTCCTACTGGCGCATTGCGGAACGAAATCTGAACTTCGTCCTCGAAAACCAGGACGCTGACGGGTCCTGGTTCTACGCTGTCGATGGCATCCGCGATTTCGTCGATCATTACCACACCTGCTTTGTCATGAAGGCCCTGGCCAAGATCCACACAATGACAGGCGACAAGAGGACTCTTAAGTCACTTGGAAAAGGAATTGACTACTACCTGAATAACCTCTTTGCCGAGGATGGGTTACCCAAGCCCTTTGCTAAGGCACCGCGGCTGACGGTTTACAAACGCGAACTTTACGACTGTGCCGAGTGTATCAATTTGTGTCTGTTGTTGCGCGATCGTTTTCCGGAATTGCAGCGCACCTTAAGCAGAGTGACCTCGGGAGTTCTCGATCACTGGGTCAAACCAGATGGCTCGTTTCGGTCGCGGCGGCTGCATTTCGGTTGGGATAACGTTCCCATGCACCGCTGGGGACAGTCGCAGATGTTTCGCGCGTTGGCGCTCTATCTAAAAGCTGAAAAGCTGACACCTGAAATGTTGCAAGGTGAAACAGCGGCGGCGGCGATAGTTTGACTCCTGACACCTGACCCCAGGCTGTTCGCTCTCAACTTCTCAACTCTCAACCCCTAAACCTCCCCATGTGCGGCATCACAGGCCAGTTTAACTTCCAGCGACGCGAGCCAGTCGAACGGGACACGATCCGGCGGATGACCCAAACGATGGTGCATCGCGGTCCCGACGACGAAGGCTACTTCTTTGACAGCGCACTCGGCTTCGGTTTCCGAAGGCTATCCATTATCGATCTGGCGGGAGGCCACCAGCCGATGTCCGATGTCGACGAAACCGTATGGGTCATGTTGAACGGCGAAATCTACAATTACAAAGAACTGCGCGTTGAACTTGAACAATGCGGTCATCGTTTTCGCACCAAGTCTGACACCGAGGTGGTTATTCACGGTTACAAAGAATGGGGCACGGAAGTTTTGAACCACCTCAACGGCATGTTTGGAGTCGCCATCTGGGATGTGAAAGAAAAACGCCTCGTCGTAGCCCGGGACGCGATAGGCATCAAGCTCATTTACTACCGGATCGCAAATGGCCAACTGACGTTTGGATCGGAAATTCGTCCGATTGTCGCCGCAGGAGACTTCCGTCCGGAGGTTGATCCCATCGCACTGAATCTGTTTCTGCGGTTCCGCTACACGCTGTCTCCTTTGACGATATTTCAAGGCATTCGAAAGCTGGCACCCGGCAAGATGCTAGTTGTGGAGAAAGGCCAATGCCGCCAAGAACGCTGGTATAAGTTCGTCCCGACTCCTTTCCCGACTCCCAAGAAAAAGGAAGAAGCCGCCTGCGAACTGCTGGAGTTGTACAGAGGTGCGGTCAAGCGTCATCTGCTCAGTGACGTGCCGGTCGGAGTACTTCTAAGCGGCGGTCTTGACTCGGGCCTGCTGCTGGCGTTAATGAACGAACAAGGCGGGCCGTGGCCAGCATACACGATAGGATATGGCGATAGCTTCGAAGACGACGAGCTAACCGATGCCGGGGAGACTGCGGCCCTTCTGGGCGCGCGGCATATAAGGGTAAAGCTTGACCAGACTGAGTTTGAACGCTCGCTGCCGAAGATCATCGAATGTCTGGAAGAACCTGTTGCGACATCGTCGATCGTTCCGATGTACTTCGTCTCGCAGCGCGCGCGGCAGGATGTCAAAGTTGCCCTGATCGGGCAGGGCCCGGACGAGTTGTTCGGCGGTTACAAGCGGCACTTGGGTATTCATTACGGAAATTGGTGGCGCCGGCTGCCAGCAGGTCTCCGGTCGATGGCCGGCTACGCCGTGAATCGATTGCCGCGCAATGAAATGTTAAAGCGCGGCGTTCGTTCCCTCGGAAGCCAGGATCGGCTTAAGCGGTATCAGGATGTTTTTTCACTGGCCCCGGGAGAGATCATAGATGATCTCTTTCGTGACGGGATTCTTCCTCTGAGAAATAGCCACGACTTAGTCGATTATTGGCACGAATTGCTGCCGCAAATAGAGCATACCGATGAGCTTGGAGGCTTTCAGCTTTTGGAAATCCGGTCTTCATTGCCCGATGAGCTGCTCATGTACGCGGACAAGCTCTCCATGGCACACAGTCTCGAAGTCCGCGTGCCCTACCTGGATCGGACTGTGGTGGAGTACGTTCAACGCCTCGGTGCGAATCTTAAGGTCCGTAATGGGACTCGGAAATGGCTACATCGACAGGTTTGCCAGAGTTACCTATCACCGCGAATTCTTAAGGGAAAGAAACGCGGGTTCGCCGCCAACGTGGTGGACGAATGGCTTCACTCGTCACTCAACGGAACGCTTCACGAAGTGCTCCTGGATGAAAGCTCGCTTATGTTTGGTTTACTTAACCCTAAACCGGTACGAAGACTGCTCGAAGCTCACCAATCCGGCCGCCAGGACAACCACAAGCTTCTGTTTAGCCTTGTGATGGTCGAGCAATGGTTGCGCGGAGTTCGCTCGAATCAAGGACCAGCTTTACGGCTAAATTCATTAGCTGTGTGATCACCTAGCTGCTGTAAACACAGTGAGTTCTTGCAAGTAGCAGATTAACCCCAGCGTGTTCATATCAAAGACCTACGCGAAATCGCGTCGCCACAATGGACGTTAACGGTAAGAAGATCCTAATTGAAGGAAAGATTCCGCGAATTGCCAGCCTCGAGCAGGAATGGTACGAGGACGTCGAGGATCCCAACGCGTTGATTAACCAACTGCGGAAAACTGAACCAACGCCGGATATTCTGACCTTCTGGCAGCGTTTGCCGGACACAAACCCTAAGTACTCCTACGCTATGGAGCCAGATCCCATCGCGGCGCTTCCGATCAAGAGCTACACCTTTTGGTGGGACAAACAAATTGATCGAAAAGCACGGAACAAAGTCCGGAAAGCTCAAAAGAACGGCGTTATTGTAAAGCCGGCAACGTTCGACGATCGCTTCGTCCGGGGAATCACATCGATTTTCAACGAAACTCCAGTCCGGCAAGGACGACATTACTTACACTATGGAAAAGATTTTGAAACGGTAAAACGCCAGTTCAGCCGGTTCTTGTTCCGGGAGGAGATTTTCGGCGCATATGTGGGCGAAGAACTGGTGGGTTTCATTATGCTGGCTTATGCCGAAAACTACGCCTACTTGGGCCAGATCGTCTCAAAGATAGCGCATCGCGATCTCGCGCCGAATAATCTGCTTTTGGCCAAAGCAGTGGAACGCTGTGCGGAAAGAGGCGTGCCATATCTTGTCTATGCGCTTTGGCTTGAGGACAGCCTTGGCGACTTCAAACGAAGCAATGGGTTTCAAAGATTTGATCTCCCAAGGTATTTCGTGCCTTTAACCGGCAAAGGAAAACTGGCCCTGAAGCTCGGTCTTCACCGCGGTTGGAAGGACGCTGTTCCGAAGCCACTTAGAAAACCGCTCAAGAAACTGAGAAGACGGTGGCATGATTTGCATTGCCGGCTGCCCAAGAATGTACCTTGAGGTGACGCTCAAGCTGAGCAGGCTATCAACTTCTACGGGGTAAAGGGGACAGGCATTTTGATTTCAGACGATTACTTAGATTACTTTGAGGATTAATATTCCGTCCAATCTGGATTTGAGAGAGGCTTTTTAAGGAGAATTCATGAGACGACTGCGCGTCTTGGTGTTAGGGCCGTATTGCGATCCAGAGAGCGTGAGCATGCCTTATGTTACTTATTCTCATGCGGCAGCGCTCGCCCAGCTCCATGACGTCGCTTTGGTTGTTGGATCGCCCAGCGAGGAGAACGTGCGCCGCGCAAAGGGACCATTTCACACCATCGAAGTTGTAAGGATGCCACTAATCGAGCGTGTCTTTGCCTGGAGTTTGCACAGGATCTTCAAATACAACTTTGACACCCAGGTATTGACCGCTTTCAGCTATCCGTTTTCACTTGCCTTTGAATGGTTCGCCTGGCGACAGTTGCGGCGCCGCATCTTTGCAGGCGAGTTCGATGTCGTTCTGCGCGTCCTACCGATGACAGCCGTCCTGCCGAGTCCTTTTGCTTTTTTCCTACGCAATGGGCCTATACCCTTCGTGATCGGTCCGCTCAACGGTGGTTTACCCTGGCCGCCCGGCTTTAGCCAGCTGGAGAACCAAAAGGAATGGATCGCCAATCTGCGGGATCTGTATCGATATCTGCCTTTTGCTCGCTCTACCTATCGTCACGCAGCAGCGATCATCGTTGCTTCATCCCAAACGTATTCCGAGTTCGCCGAGTACTGCGACAAGTTGTTTTTTGTGCCGGAGCCAGGCATCGCTCGCTCGTTGTGTTACGGGGATTCGCGTAACCCGAAGCCTGGCGCCAAACTTGAGCTGATCTTCGTCGGCGGCTTGGTTCCCCGGAAGGCTTGTGATCTTGCTTTGCGCGCAGCCGCTCCCCTTTTGCGAAAGGATTTGGCAAGTTTTATGGTGATCGGTGACGGGCCAGAGCGGAGTCGCCTCGAGCAGCTGACGAGATCCGTTGGGATCGAGAAGGCTGTTTCCTTCTGCGGGTGGCTCAGCCATGCGGAAGTCCTCAAACGCCTGCGATCTGCTGATATTTTCGTGTTTCCATCTCTTCGCGACAATGGTGCTGGCGTAGTTTTCGAAGCCCTGGGCACAGGCGCTGTGCCTGTGGTGGCGGACTTCGGCGGGCCCGGAGATATCGTTCATCCAGATGTGGGGTACAAGGTGGCTCTTACGACTGAGAATGATATCGTGGCGCAGATGGAAAAGATTCTGACGGAACTGGCCCAGAATCGGGACCGGCTCCAGCAGCTACGGCGACAAGGAATGGCTTACGTACGAGAATGCCTAACTTGGGACGCGAAGGCGCAGGCTGTTACGCAGGTTCTGTATTGGGTCGTGCGGCGAGGTCCGAAGCCAGATCTGCCGCCGCCGAAGAGGCTGCAGCCACTGCGAACAGATGACAAAATGGCAGATCCTGTGGTCGCGAATACACCGATAAGGTTAGGCCAGATTGAGTAAAATGGGAAATTTAGGACAGGTGGCTGAGTGGCTTAAGGCAACACCTCGCAAGAGTTGTTATACGACGCAGGTCGTATCGGAGGTTCAAATCCTTCCCCTGTCCGCCAACTTCCAGTAGTGCGGTAGGTTCTGCTTCCGGCTCTCAACCCTCAACTATCAACTATAAACTTCCTATGCCTGGTATCGTTGGAATAGTAAGCCGGAAACCGTCGAAGGACGATCATGCTCTGTTGAAGTCCATGGTTAGTTGCCTGATGCACGAGCCGTTTTATATGGATGGCACATATACCAATGAGGAACTCGGCCTCTGGCTCGGCTGGGTCAACCACCAGGAATCTTTCTCCGACTGTCTACCAATTTGGAATGAGAACAAAGACATCTGCCTTCTTTTTTCTGGCGAGGATTTCGCCGATCGGGCTGACATCGACGCGCTCAGAAAGCGTGGGCACGAGTTTGGTTCAAATGACGCAAGTTATCTCGTCCACTCATACGAAGAAATGGGTTACCAGTTTTTGGAAAAGCTCAATGGCTGGTTCAGCGGCGTATTGGTGGATCTTCGTGAGCAGAAGGTGGTTCTGCTCAACGACCGGTACGGAGTAAATCGAATTTATTATCACGAAGATGCTGGTAGTTTTTACTTTTCTTCTGAAGCAAAGTCGCTGCTTAAGGTCTTGCCCGGGACACGTAAACTTAATCTACGTAGCTTGGGCGAGGTCCTTTGTTGCGAGGCCGTTCTGCAAAACAGGAGCCTCTTCTCCGGGATCTCGCTGCTGCCACCAGGTTCGGCTTGGGTGTTTTCCCGGGGCGAACCAGTGAAGAAAAAGACCTATTTCAAACAGCAAACATGGGAAAGTGAGCCAGAGCTAAGCGAAGGTGACTTTTACGAGAAGTTGAAAGAAACCTGGACACGGGTCCTTCCCAAGTATTTTCGTGGGAAACAGTCCGTCGGGTTATCCCTGACCGGCGGAGTGGATAGCCGGATGATCCTGGCCTGGGCGCCTCGTCTCCCGGGCACACTTCCTTGCTATACGTGGGGCGGTAAATACCGTGATTGTGCAGACGTCAAGATTGCGCGGCGCACCGCGAAAGTTTGCCGGCAGCCTCACAACACGATTCTCGTGGGCGCCGAGTTCTTATCGCAGTTTCACGATCTCGCCGAGCGCGCCGTTTTTATCAGCGACGGCACCATCGATGTAACCGGGTCGATCGACCTGTACGTCCAAAGGCTGGCCCGCCAGATCGCCTCAGCCCGATTAAGTGGTGTCTGTGGCGGCGAAATCTTGAGGCGCTTGGTAATGTTTAAACCCTCTCCTCCTCAACAAGGCATTTTCGACGCGGAACTGGAAAGCTCCTTTAGGAATGCAGCCGAGACCTACGCTGGCGAGCTGCAAGGTCACAGGCTTTCTTTTACAGCCTTCAAGCAAGCTCCATGGTATATGGCGAGTAAATTTACCGTAGAACGATCGCAGGTCACGTATCGAACTCCCTATTTTGATAACGATCTGGTTGCCCTGGCGTATCGAACGCCAGCCAAGCTCTTAAACAATGGGCCGGCTCTTCGGCTCATTGCTGATGGAAATCCAGCGTTGGGAAAGATTGGAACAGATCGCGGTATCGCCTTTCGATCAGTTCCCGGTATTAATCGGGCGCTGCATTGGTACCAAGAGTTCACCTTCAAGGCGGAATACGCATATGACTACCGCATGCCGCAATGGTTGGCCAGGCTGGACCATGCCTTTGCACCACTTCATCTCGAGCGATTATTCATTGGCAGGCATAAGTTCCATCACTTCCGCATCTGGTACCGCGATGAGCTCTCGCGATGGTTAACGGAGACGCTTCTAGACGGGGCCGCGCGCAGTAGACCGTACCTCCGTCCTAATTCTTTGGAAGAGATCCTCAAAGCTCATAGCAGCGGGCAGCGAAACTATGCCTTTGAGATACACAAGATCTTGACGCTGGAATTCATCCAGAGAAAATTGATTGAATTGAATTAGCCTACGCCGCCTTTCTAGTATTAGATTTAGATTCACACGATATTATCGATGGATGCCCTAGCCAGGCGTTACCTTCAGAGATTGGAGGTCGGAGGTCAGAAGTCAGGGCGTTAGAAAGCACGAATCGCATCATTGCCAGATGACGGAGCTAGAGGACAGAGGACAGAGCACGGTGGACGGACGTCCGATCCCAGAGGACAGAAGTCGGAAGGTCGCCGCGGCGAATCCTTCCATTGCCAATTCAGATGCTACGGCTCGGTCATTGGTCGTCGACTATCGGTCGTCAGTCCTCAGTCCTCGCCCCCCCCAAATCGCTCTTCTGACTGGTGGAGGAGACAAACCTTACGCCTTAGGACTAACTACAGCACTAACCTCAGCTGGTGTGATAGTTGATTTCATAGGCAGTGACGACCACGTCGTACGTGAGTTAATTGGCGATCCACGGGTGAATTTCCATAACCTACGAGGAGCCCAACGTCCTCAAGTGAGCCTAGTGACGAAGGTTTTGCGAGTGTTGAACTATTATTTTCGGCTGGTTTGCTACGCAGCGAAGGCCAAGCCGGCAATATTTCACATTCTGTGGAACAATAAGTTCCAGCTCTTCGATCGCACGCTCTTAATGCTGTATTATCGGTTGTTAGGGAAAAAGATTGTATTCACCGGGCACAATGTGAACGCCGGCAAACGTGACTTTAACGACTCCTTTCTAAACAGGCTTTCGTTGAAAATTCAGTACGGGTTGAGTGATCACATCTTCGTGCACACCGGACAAATGAAGAGGGAGTTCGAGACGGAGTTTAGTGTTTCCCCAGGAAAGGTCACGGTTATCCCCTTTGGAATCAACAACACGGTACCGAACACGGCGCTGACATCGGTCGAAGCAAAACGAGAGCTTGGTCTGAGCCACCAAGACCGGGTCTTGCTGTTCTTCGGGAATATTGCGCGTTACAAAGGACTAGAATATTTGGTTACAGCTTTCATTGAGCTGGCAAAAACGGACAAGCGTTATCGTCTACTAATCGTCGGCAAACCCAAAGGGGACGAAAATTACTGGAAGCAGATTGAGCAAACAATCTTGAGCAGCAGACTACGCGATCGCATCATAGAGAAGATTGAATATGTGCCGGACGAAGCAACAGAGCTTTACTTCAAGGCCGCGGACGTTTTGGTCCTTCCTTATACGCGTATATTTCAGAGTGGAGTCCTGTTCCTAGGGTATAGCTTTGGATTGCCTGCCGTCGCCGCCGACGTCGGATCATTGAGAGAAGAAATTATCGAAGGTGACACCGGTCTTGTCTTCAAATCGCAAGATTCAGCGGACCTGGCGACAAAAATCGATACTTATTTTGATAGTGCTTTGTTCCACAATCTTGAGAACCAAAGGACCAAGATTAAGGAATATGCTAACGAGCGCTACTCGTGGGAAAAAGTAGCCGCGATAACGACGACCGTTTATTCGAACCTTCTGACCGCTGAGTTCTGACAGGATGAAGCCGTTGGTTTCCATTCTGATCCCGGCATACAACGCTGAGCAATGGGTCGCTGACGCGATCAACTCCGCTCTGAATCAAACTTGGCCTAACAAAGAAATCATCATCGTCGACGACGGATCATCCGATGAGACGCTTCGAGTTGCGGGGGGGTTTGCATCGACGAATGTTTGTGTTGCCCCTCAGGAGAATCAAGGCGCCCCCGCAGCGCGTAACAATGCTTTCTCGCGTTGTCAGGGACATTACATCCAATGGCTCGATGCTGATGATTTGCTTTCAGTCGACAAAATCGAGCGGCAAATGACGGTAGCAGATGAAAGCGGCGATAGAAAAGCGCTTATCTCATGCGGGTGGGCATATTTTAGATACCGAGTTTCGAAAGCTCGATTCGTTCCGAGTCCGCTGTGGGAGGATTTGGATCCGGTCGAATGGATAATACGCAAGTGTTCTGGAAATCATCATATGCAAACGGCGACCTGGTTGGTCAGCCGTGAGTTGACCGAAGCAGCGGGGCCTTGGGATACACGCCTGATGAGCGACGATGATGGCGAGTACTTTTGCCGCGTCCTTTTGGCCAGTAAGGGAGTTCGTTTTGTCCGGGATTCAAAGGTGTTCTACCGCATCACTGATTCCGACCGCTGGGGTAACATTGGTCGTTCAGATGAGAAGATCGACGCCCAGTTCTTAGGGATGCAATTGCAAATTGGCTATTTGCTGCGGATCGCTGACAACCCTGGTACACGCGCTGCCTGCGTTAATTATCTCAAAACATGGCTTCCGAATTTCTATCCAGAAAGGCCTGACATTGTAAATGAAGCACGCGCGCTAGCTCAAACTCTCGGCGGCGATCTCGAGCTACCGAGAGTGGACTGGAAGTACGCGTGGATTGAGAAGCTCTGCGGACCGCAAATCCGCAAGGAAGTGCAGAGCTGTTACAATCGATCTAAGTCGTGGGCGTTGAGCACCTGGGACAGATTGTTTTACTTGATGGAGAATCCGCGACCGCAAGTGGGAGTCCGACGCTGATTTCCTAATAGTTCTGAATCTTGGTCGCAGTGCGCACTGCGTAATCATGGACATTCTGATCGTAAAGCTTGGCGCTGCCGGCGATGTCGTCCGGACGACTACTCTGCTATGGGCTCTTAGCGGACGGATCACCTGGTTGACCGATGCGAAACAGACTGTTCTGCTACAAGATATAGCTAAGCAAATCCGTTGTTTTTCCTGGCAGGAAAGGAATGTCTGCCGGGATAGGAGTTACGATCTTGTTATCAATTTAGAAGACTCGGTGGAGGCGGCCTCCTTTATCTCGGACTTGGATTATCGCAGACTCTGGGGAGCAATGCTCGGGCCGGACAACTCCGTCGCGTATACGGATGATTCGGCTTGTTGGTTTGATTTGAGCATAGTGAGCCGCCACGGGCGGCAGCGCGCCGATCAATTAAAGCTGGCCAATCGCGCCAGTTACCAGGAACTGATTTTTCGTGGGCTTGGACTAACCTTCTCAGATGAACCGTATCTGCTCCCTCGAAGCCTCCCATCGCCATTAGTTGGTGACGTTGCGATCGCTCCGGAAGCCGGCGCCATTTGGCCGATGAAGAAGTGGGCTTATTACTATGACTTGAGACGGGAGCTGGAAGCCGCAGGCCTGGTGGTAAATATCCTGCCGAATCGGCCGTCGCTTTTGGAACATCTGGCTGATGTTCGGGCCCATCGTTGCCTGGTTTCTGGCGATAGTCTGCCGATGCACTTGGCCCTTGGCAGCGGCGTCCCCTGTGTGTCGATTTTCACCTGCACCAGTCCCTGGGAAATCCACGGCTACGGGCTTCTGCGCAAGATCGTCTCGCCACTTCTGAAGGAATTTTTCTACCGCCGCACATATGATGTCCGGGCAACAACGGCGATTAGTCTGGAGGACGTGCTCGAGGCAACTCTTCGTCAATTGAGGGGCCTTGCGCCGGCGATAGTATGAAGCTGAAGAAAGCGACGGGAGTGGGGATGACCAGACCCCATCGACCCGGTCGGCATGTTGTCGGTCTCTGGTGATGCCGACTCACACCGACAGCACGTCTCGACTGACCACCTTATGCATGACCTGGAAGGGCCGCACAAGTGTCCAGTGGATTCGTTTCTGGTGATGGCACATGGCGTTCAATTCGTGGTAACGCTGGTCTTCCACGATGATCCTGGCTTTTACTCCGCGTGAGTGTTTCTATTCCTATTCAGTCAAATCGTAGCAAATGGGGACTTTTAACCCGGAAAGAGCGTTGGGGCCTGTCTTGGCGAGGACGGCTGCTCATAGCCGTTGTCGTTCTGCTGATCGGTTGGTTTGGTCTCTGGAATATCTATCCGTTCCTCGCCGTTACCCATCGGGTGAGTGCAAATGTTCTAGTGGTCGAAGGCTGGATACACGAATATGGAATTCGGGCGGCCGTAAGGGAATTTCAAAGTAACCACTATGAACACGTCTTTGCGACGGGCGGACCGGTGGTGGGCTCTGGAGGATACATTAATGATTTCTATACCTCCGCCAGTGTGGGTGCAGACCTTTTGAAAAAATGGGGCGTTCCGGATGAGCGGCTACAGATGGTCCCTTGCCGCGTAATGGATCGCGACAGAACCTACGGGTCGGCAGTTGCACTGAGAAATTGGTTTGGCAACCATAATACGGCGGTTTCCGGCATCAACGTAGTCACTGAAGACGTACATGCACGGCGGACTCGTCTCCTCTTTCAGAAAGCTCTTGGTGATGAAATCGCCGTAGGCATTATCGCAATTCCAAATCCAGACTATGATGCCAAGCGCTGGTGGCGTTATAGCGCGGGCTTAAAGGAAGTAGTCAGCGAAGCAGCCGCCTATGCGTACGCAAGGCTGCTCTTTAAATCCTTCGGAGCCGGCGCCCGCAAAGAAAGCAGCCATAGCTCTCAGAACAGTCTTAGATGATGAAAAGTGCTGCCGTTGGATTGATGCTAGCGGCGCAAGAGAGATCGGTTTTTTCGCCGAACACTATGTCTTGTCAGCCGTTGACATATCGGAGCGACGTCGCCGGAGAGCCGCGAACGCTTACCGGCCATCCATGACAATCCAGGGACGTGGCGGACCTTGCATTTAGAAACCGTTTCGGCTGTGAAATTCCGGTGTGGCGAAGCGGAAGTCACTAAATGATTACATTCGACGAGAAAACATCGGAGGCCGCCGACCTGTCAGGAAAGGCGATAAAACCGCGCATTTTTATGCCGACTGCTCGAGGATTTAAGAAGAAAGCATTCTACTGCGCTCAATATGAAGCTCAGGATATTCTTGTGGATGTCGATGACGTTGACCTGATTCATCTTGAGCCGGGTCGTGGATATAAGTTTAAGGAGGCCTGGCAGAGAAGGCTGCTATTTCGGGACGTCACCGGGAAGCTGATATTCGCAAACCCGGGGCTGCATAAAATTCGGCTCACCCAAGAATACGATTTATTTCTGGTGATGTGTCAGATGGATCATGATTTTCTTAACATCAGCGCCATCGAGGGGTGGCAGGATCATTGCAGAACTTCGGTTTGCTGGATTCAGGAGATATGGGCAGAGTACATACCGTTGTACAAATATTGGATTCGCTCCCTTCGGCGTTTCGATCACATATTTGTTAGTGCCCGGGACAGTGTTGCGGCGCTCTCTGATGCCATTGGCCGGCCTTGCCGATGGCTTCCAGATGCCGTGGACACGTTAAGATTTAGCCCGTATCCGAACCCCCCTGCGCGTATCATTGACGTCTATAGCATGGGCCGCAGACGAGAGGAAATCCACCGGGCACTGCTTAAGGCGGCACGTCGCAAGGACATCTTCTACGTGCATGACACGTTTGAAGGCTCGATGTCCGACGTGCTCAACTATAGGGAACACCGGGATTTCTTATCGAATATGGCCAAGCGAAGCCGGTTTTTTTTAGTGGCCCCTTCAAGAGTGGGGATTCCGAAAGAGACCGGGGGTCAAGTCGAAGTTGGAGCCCGCTACTATGAAGGAGCATCGGCAGGTACTGTGATGATCGGACATGCGCCGGAAAGCGAGGCGTTCCGGGAACTGTTCCCCTGGCAAGATGCCGTCATCTCCCTGAAAGCCGATGGATCTGATGTCCTAAAGGTGCTTTCCAGTCTTGAGGCCGAACCCGAACGGATTTCCGCCATTAGCTGCAGAAATGCGGCGGAAGCCCTGTTGCGGCACGATTGGGTTTATCGATGGAAGGAAATACTCAGGGTCGTCGGGATTGAACCTTCGCCCGGAATGAAATTGCGTGAGCAGCGTTTAAGAGATTTGGCTGAACTCTCCCACGTTTGTTGACCAGCCATCTATGAAGAATGAGGCAGGGAGAGGCTAAAGACCCATATATTGAAGTCACCCATGAGGCGTTGAGTCGGGTAAGGACATTCATGCGGGGCACGGACCAGACGACTATGCCGATATGAGCACTGCTGCCAACCGAAGCAGGATTGCTCTTTTCGGAACCTTTGGAACTGGCAACCTGGGCAATGAGTGCACGCTACAAGCGATGTTACTCAACATCCGAAGGCACGTGCCTGATGCTCAAGTGACTTGCATCTGTGCGAGTCCCGAGGAGACGGCATCGACGTATGACATCCGTGCTTTGGCGATCCGTGAAATGCCACTGCGGGGGACGAACAATCGCGCCTGGAGATTGCTGAGGAAGATGTCTGTTGGAATTCCACTCGAGCTCTATAGATGGTTCAGTGTGATTAAAGGGCTAAAGGGCACCCATATGCTCATTATGACAGGAACCGGGATGCTGTCCGATTACAATATTGGTCCTCTTGGTTTGCATTACGACATACTGAGATGGTCTGTTGTTGCGAAGCTGTGCCGGTGCAAGCTGCTCTTTGTGAGTGTCGGAGCCGGCCCCATACGCCATCCGCTCTCCAGGTTCTTCGTGAAGACAGCTTTGAGGTTGGCAGCCTATCGATCCTACCGTGATAGCTTTTCGAAAGATTATCTGAAGAGCATTGGTTTTGATGCTGATGATGACCCAGTGTATCCCGACTTAGCGTTCAGCTTGCCTGAAAATATGCTGTCGGACGATGTGGATGCCGGCCATAAACGCGCCCCTGTTGGGGTCGGCCTGATAAACCATTACGTTCAACGTTCGCCTTCAGACGACGTCCAACGGATCTACCGCGAATACACAACGAAGATGGCCAGGTTCATAGGCTGGCTACTTGAAAATGATCGTACCGTACGGTTGCTGATAGGCGACGTAGTATACGACAGCCGCGTGCGGACAGACCTTAGGACTTTGCTGGAGCACAATGGATTGAGCTACGAAACGTCAAATATCATGGATGAGCTCCCCGGGTCTTTTGAAGAGCTGCTTTCACAACTGGCCAGCACGAAAGTAGTCGTAGCTAGTCGATTCCACAACTTGCTCTTAGCTCTGATGCTTGGCAAACCTGCTTTGGCCGTTTCGTTTCATGAAAAAGATGATTCATTGATGACCGCACTGGGGTTGCAGGAATTTTGTCAGGACATTGCAAAGTTGGACGTTTCCACATTAATAGAACAATTTGTCAGGCTCGAAGAAAATGCGGACCGTCTGCGTCAGGAAATCAAGCATAAGACAAAAGGCTATCGCTCGGAGTTAGATAAGCAGTACAGTTGTATTTTTGAGGAAATCGGATCGGATTTGCACCGATACAGCTAATAACAGATACAGCTAACAACAGGACGGCTTCGCGATATGGGATTTGGTGACACGAGGGACATCAGGGAGGCCATAGAGCAACCTCCGTCGCGGCACCATGCCCTTGCGCAGCCTCCCGTTGCCGACCTAAAGCGGAAATCCGTGGTGGGAGGCGTCGCTGCGCTCTCGGCGCAAGCTGCGAGATTTGCCGTGCAGACTGGAACGATGATGGTGTTGGCGCGGTTGCTATCACCACAAGATTTTGGATTGCAGGGGATGGTGGTCGTGGTGACCGGTTTTCTCGGGTTTTTCAGAGACGCCGGTTTAGGTTTGGCAACCATCCAGCGGCTCGAGGTAACCCACGAGCAGACCTCGACCCTGTTCTGGATCAACGTCGCAGTCGGAGCAATGCTTGGCGCACTCTGCGTAGCACTGGCTCCGCTCGTGGTTAGGTTCTATCACGAGCCTCGGTTATATTGGATCGCGGTCGTCTCGAGCGCCACGTTTCTGTTCAATGGTCTGGCAGCCCAGCACGGTGCCCTGCTGGTCCGGGCGATGCGTTTCGTCACCCAAGCCAAGATCGATGTACTGTCCCTTATAGTCGGTTCTGCGACAGGTATCGTTATGGCGCTGCTCGGTTGCCGATACTGGTCGCTGGTGGGTATGGTGCTGGCCACGTCAATCGTTGGCGCCGCCGCCGTATGGATCGCGGTCCGGTGGGTTCCGGGACCACCACGGCGAACGTCCGGCGTCCGGTCGATGCTTCAGTTTGGAGGTTTGGCTACTTGTAACGGCTTTGTAGTGTTTATCGCTTGGAATGCTGAGAAGCTTCTTTTGGGTCGCTTTTGGGGCGCGGACGCGCTTGGGCTCTACGGGCGGGCGTTTCAGCTCGTTACGCTGCCAGTGCAACAATTGAACAGTGCGCTAGGCAATATAGCCTTCCCGGCTTTATCGCGGATTCAAGATGATCCCAAACGGCTTGGCCGGTCGTTCCTCAGGGGCTTCTCCTTGCTCATATCTTTGACGATTCCAATCACCATCACTTGCGCACTGTTTTCGGAAGAGATCATCCGTGTTGTGCTGGGCGTAAAATGGTTGGGGGCGGCGCCGATCTTCAGATTACTCGCCCCTGTAGCATTAGTATTCGCCGTGGCCAACCCGCTCTCCTGGCTAGTAACATCGACAGGTCGAATGGGACGCGCCTTGGCTATGTCCTCCACGATGACGCCGCTGGTGATTTTGGGGATTGTGCTTGGTTTGAGCCGCGGTCCCAAGGGAGTTGCTCTGGGGTATTCGTTAGCGATGTCGCTGCTTGTCGTCCCAATCGCTGCCTGGTCCAAACAAGGTACAGCAATCAGTTGGGCGGATCTTTGGCGAGCCGCCAAACCGTCGTTTGTGTCCGGTTTGCTCGCAGGTGCGGCGGGGTTGCTCGTGACGCTAGGGCTCGGTGGTAGGTTGCCGCCGATTCTTTATCTGATGGTCGGACTCGCTGTTGTTTTGGGCGTTTATGTGTGGGCCCTTCTGATTGTGATGAGACAGAAACATGTGTATTCGGACGTGCTATCCCAGCTGTTGCCTGCCTGAGAAGGGCCCATAATCCAAGGGCGAGCCGCGAGTAACGTTTTCGAGCGGCCTGTATTGTAGCTAACGATCATTATGCGGGTTCTAGTCACGGGGAGCGATGGATATCTCGGATCGTTGTTAGGTCCGGAGTTATTACGCCGCGGTCACGATGTTGTCGGTGTGGACACAGGATATTATCGCCAGGGGACCTTGTTTTGCGCGAATAGGACAACGCCTCTTACCCTTTCGCGGGATCTGAGATCTTTGGAAGAAGCAGACCTGTGCGGGTTCGATGCGGTGGTTCACATGACTAGCGACGGCACCCCTGGCGGCCGCTGGTTCACGCGCTGGACATCTGCCAGGCCATCATCATCGTGCTGGAGGCACCTCGCGACGCTGTGCATAACGAGATTTTCAACGTCGGCGATACCAAGCAAAATTACCGGGTCC
>CAZFZG010000032.1:0-1299 GCA_964523205.1 uncultured Chthoniobacteraceae bacterium
TGAGGCCGCAACCGGATTTTATTCACGAATTTGTTCCCGGTAAATCGGATCGCACGCTTTTGTTGTTGCACGGCACCGGCGGCAACGAGCGGGATCTGATTCCGCTGGGTCGCGAGCTCGATCCGAGCGCTTCGCTTCTCAGTCCACGCGGAAAAGTTTTGGAGAATGGAATGCCTCGATTCTTTCGGCGCCTGGCGGAGGGCGTTTTCGATCTGGAAGATTTAAAAAAACGCAGTCACGAGCTGGCGGACTTCGTCACGTCGGCGGCGGAGCACTATAAGATCGACGTCAAGCGCATCGTTGCCGTCGGTTATTCCAACGGCGCCAATATCGCGGCGAGTATGCTCCTGCTTCGTCCGGAAATATTGTCCGCCGCGATTTTATTTCGCGCCATGGTGCCGCTGGTTCCTGAAAACTTACCTGACCTCTCGGGAAAGCGCGTTCTAATCAGTGAAGGCGATCACGATCCGATTGTCGCAGCGCCTGAAGCCGGAAGGTTGGCCGGCCTGCTGGGCGGCACCGGCGCAGACGTGACGATTCGCTTTTTCCAGAGCGGGCACGAACTTACGGCTGACGATGTCGATTTTGCGCGCGAATGGCTCTCCAAGTTAAGTATTTGATCGAGGCGCTTACGGTGCTTCGACGCCGCTGAGAATTCCGCCGAGGTGGCCGGTGAGCGTGATCATCAAAAGACCCAACGTCATCAACGCAAAGTAAGCCGGGCCGGGTTGCCGGTTCTTCGAGCGAAGGCGGAAGCGTTTCCAAAAAAGAGCGAAGATGATCGTCGCCGTGGTCAGGGCAAAAATAAGATGCAACCGCAGGTTGCCCTTGAGGGTTGCGCCTTCGAGTTGCCATTGCCATGCTCCAAGCCCGGTCGCGATGGTGAACGGAATGCTTAGCGCAGCACCAACAAGATTGTAGTAGGCAACCGTTGCAAAGAGTGGCTGCTTTCGCCAGACCGCGAGAACTTCGAAGATGGCGCTGGCAATGAAGAGTGCGATCGGGAAATGAACGATGACCGGGTGCTGCGCGTGCGGGGCAAGCAGCGCAGCCCGGAGATCAAAAGGATTCGCTGCAACCAACGTATTCATTTCTCGACCACGATTGTGCCGGTCATCTTGGGATGAACGGAACAAAAGTACTCGTAGGTTCCCGGGTCGCCTGCGGTGATTGTGAATTGCTGGTCAGTATCGAGTGCAGATGATTTCTGAAACTTCTTGCCGACGCTCACGATGGTGTGCGGTTCTTCGTCCCGATTGATCCAGGTAATCGTCTCGCCCGACTTCACCGTGATGGTCG
>CAZFZG010000032.1:1399-7363 GCA_964523205.1 uncultured Chthoniobacteraceae bacterium
AAGCGCGCGTTCGCTGTCACTGGTTCCCCAGCCCCATTGCGGATATACAGTCCAAAGCGGAATGTGCGCGAAAACCACGATTGGTGTGTCGGGGCCAAGGCCTTTCAGGTCGTCTTGGAGCCATTCGAGTTGCTCGTCGCCAAGCTGACCCAAACCGCCGGCCTCAAGATTAACCACGTTGACGAGGCCAATGAAATGAATGCCGTTTTTGTTGAAGCTGTACCAACCGGACCCTTTGGCGTCGATTCCCTTTAAATATCGTTCACGATAAAGTTTCCCGCCGTCGTTAAGGACATCATGCTCACCTGGCACGTAAACAACGTCTTTCGTCCGGCAGCCTTTTAGAAGTTCGTCGAAAGTATCGAACTCTTCCGGTTTCGACAATTGCGTGATATCTCCGGTGTGAATCAAGAACGATGGCTGAATCGGCATCGCATTGATGCGCTCCAGCGCGATCTTGAATGTCTCAGTGACATCTTTGTTCGCGTCCTTGCTGAAGCCGATGTGGCTGTCGCTGATTTGCAGAAAACTCAAATCCGTCGCTGCGGGCAGCGATCCGGCTTTGGCGATCTCAGCCAGCGTCTTGGAGACAAGAACGCCGCCGCTCACCGTCCAAAGCACTCCAGTGCCGGCCCACGCCATGCATTTTAAGAAGCCGCGGCGATCGATGCCGTCGCTATCAACGTTGTGGAGAATGTGATTGTGATCTTTCATAATTGGCCTTTCTGTTCTGATCGCGATGACTGCGCGAAGAAGGCCGTTATTCCCGATCTGGGGAAAATTTCGGCCGCGGGAATAAAATTCCGGTTCGCGTAGTCTGTATTCTTATGATTGAAAGCGACGACACGTGTTCCGATTAACCGAGTCCCCTCGCCTGACCGATTTCGAAAGGAAAGTGCTGCCGCATCTCGACGCGGCCTACAACCTGGCCCGTTTTATTATGCGTAACGATCAAGACGCCGAAGATGTCGTTCAAGAAGCGGCCCTGAGGGCGTTTCGTTTTTTCGACAATTTCCGAGGTGAGACCGCCCGCGCCTGGTTCTTGAGCATCGTGCGCAACACCTCTTTTACCGTTTTGAAACGAAACCGACCGGAAGAAGCGACGGTCGAGTTCGATGAAGAACTCCACGGCGGACAAGCTCCAGCCATGGAGCCAGGGACCGCGCTCGATCGTGCACTAGATCGACAAGCGGTGCGGGCCGCCATTGAGCAACTTCCTCCCGAATTTCGCGAAGCCATCACGCTCCGCGAATTGGAGGGAGCATCTTACAAAGAAATCGCCGATATCGGGGGCGTTCCGATTGGCACAGTTATGTCACGCATCGCTCGAGCGCGTCGCCAACTTCAAATGATCCTTTCGAAACAACAATGAACCACGATAAAATTCACGAATTGCTTCACGCGCATGTAGATGGCGAACTGGACCTAGTCACTGCGCGCGAAGTTGAGCAACACCTGCGCGGCTGCGAAGAATGCGCGCGTGTAGAAGAGCAAATCCGCGGCCTTCGCGACGCGCTGACGACCAGCGGCATTGCGCATCGAGCACCCGCCCGTCTGCGCAGAAACATCCGCGCTGAATTGCGCCGCGACGCGCGGAAGGACACTCCGGGTTTGTCGTTCTGGCCAATTTTTGCGACCAGCGCCGCGTTTGCCGCGCTTGTTCTCGGTTTTCTATTTTTCCAGACCAGCCGGACGTCGCACGAACGCGCGATTGTCGATCAGGTGATTGCTAATCACGTTCGTTCGCTCCTAGCTACTCATTTGGTCGATGTCGCTTCATCCGATCAACACACCGTCAAGCCCTGGTTCGACGGCAAAATCGATTTCGCGCCCGATGTCCATGATTTGGCAATGAACGGTTTTCCGCTTGTCGGCGGGCGGCTTGATTATCTCGACGAAAAGACCGTCGTCGCGCTGGTTTATCAACGAAAAAAACATCCGATCAACGTTTTCATCGCGCCGAGCACCGGAACCAGCGATTCGTCGCCCGTTTCGTCGACGCGCCGCGGCTACAACGTACTTACATGGACATACCACCAGATGCGATATTGGGCGGTTTCGGATCTGAACGAAACTGAACTACGGCAGTTCGTCAGCCTCCTCGCCCAATAAAGCATTTGCGCTTTGTCTGCCCTTTGATTCTGCTAACGGCCGCGTAAGTTCAGACAAGTGATGATGTCGATCTTGCGCGCGAATGGTTGACCAAGGTCGTAAATTAAGACATGGCGGTAACCACACTAGAGCAGGACGAGCAGTTTTATCGCGATACGGAAGCGGTTGCGTTTCCGAAGCTTGACGATCACCAACTTTCGCTGTTGGAACCTTTGGGGCAACGACGTCTGCTCAAGCGCGGCGACGCCGTCTTGAAAGCAGGGCAACGCGATTTCGGTTTGACGATTGTTCTGCGCGGCGAATTGGAAGCGTTCGAGCAGCGAGACGGGACAGAGCAAATTCTGGCCACCGCACACGAGCGCGATTTTACCGGCGATGTGTCGATGTTGCAAGGCACGTCCGCGTTGGCGAACGCGCGAGTGTCGTCGGACGAAGCGGAAATTCTTCATGTCCCGGCGGCGGAGCTTCGTCGGGCCTTGGCCGAAATACCGGCGGTGAGCACAACGATCGTCAATGCGTTGATCATGCGACGACGACGCTTAAACCGGGACCGGGAATTTGCCGGCTTTCGCGTTCTGACAGCGGGCGACGATCGCGCCGGCCATGAGGTCGACAATTTTCTTGATAAGAATCACATCCCGCATCGACTCATCCAATTCGATAGCGAACAAGGACAGGAACTGAGCAAGCGTTTTCATCTCGCAACGCGCCATTTGCCAACTTTGATTACGCCGAGCGGCTCCCCGTTGCGCCGGCCGTCCTTGCGAGAGGTTGCGCTGACCGCAGGATTACTACGTGGGCTTGCGTCGGAAAATGAAACCGAGATTTTCTCCGACGTCACAATCGTCGGCGCCGGTCCGGCCGGACTGGCCGCTGCGGTTTACGCGGCTTCGGAAGGATTGAAGACGGTTGTTCTGGAGAGTTACGCGCCGGGTGGTCAGGCGGGCTCGTCCTCGTTGATTGAAAATTTCTTTGGATTTCCGACCGGCGTCAGCGGCGGCGACTTGACGTGGCTCGCGCAACTTCAGGCCTACCGATTCGGGGCAAAGTTTTCTACGCCCTCGCAAGTCCTTACTCTTCGCTACAGTCCAGACGACGAATATGTCGCATGCATTGAGAGTGAAGGTTGTCCGGCAATCTTGCGCGCGAAAACCGTTTTGGTCGCGACCGGAGCGGACTACGGCCGGCTCGATGCGGAAAATCGAGAAAAGTTCGAAGGGGTTGGCGTTTATTACGCGGCCACGGCGTTGGAAGGTCAGATTTGTCGAAACGAAACCGTGATCGTTGTCGGTAGCGGCAATTCCGCCGGCCAGGCGGCGATGTTTCTTTCCGATGGCGCGGCGAAAGTGTTGCTCGTTGTTCGCGGCAACGACATCGCAAGCAAAATGTCGGATTATCTTTCGCGCCGGGTTCAAGCGCAGAAAAACATCGAAATTCTTTATCGCACTGAGATTCGACGAATGTCCGGCGATCAAAAACTCGAAGAAGTCGAACTCGAAAACACCAAAACGAACGAGCGACGAGTCATCAAAACTCCGGCTGTATTTTCTATGATTGGCGCTAAGCCATGCACCGAATGGTTGCCGTCGGAAATCGAGCGCGATGAAAGGGGATTCGTCAAAACGGGTAACGCGGTCGCGGATTCACCGCTGTGGCGTGCCAGCAAACATCAACCAACGCCGCTGGAAACGAGCGCTCCTGGAATTTTTGCGGCCGGCGACGTGCGATCCGGATCAGTGAAGCGTTGCGCGGCGGCGGTTGGCGAGGGCGGCATGGCCGTCGCGGGGATCCAACTTCGATTGGCACGTGAGATGGCGACAATTCATCATGAGTGATCGAGGTTGCGCTCATCTCAACGCGATCGATTCGGTCAAGCAGCCGGAAGTTCGCGAATGTGCCGAGTGTGTGAAAATCGGTGATTCGTGGGTGCATCTTCGTACATGTCAGGAGTGTGGCGTGACGTTGTGTTGTGATAACTCGCGGAATCGTCACGCCAGCAAACACGCGCACTCTTCCGGACATCCAGTAATCGCTTCTGCGCAACCCAACGAGCGCTGGTTGTATTGCTATCCCGACAACGCTTTTTCCGAGTACTAAAATATGTGGGCGATCTTGCGGGATCCCTGCGATGAAAGTGTAATTCGGTCAGGCGTCGCCTCCGCGCCGTGTGCAAAAGCGCGTGGTCGCTGGGTGCTCGCGGCCACCATTCTCGCTTCGAGCATGGCGTTCATTGATAGCACCGTGGTCAACGTTGCCTTGCCCGCGCTGCAAACCAACCTCAACGCCACCGCGATTGATGTGCAATGGGTGATCGAAGCTTACTCTCTCTTCCTTTCCGCGCTGCTGCTTGTTGGCGGTGCGCTAGGCGATCACTATGGACGCCGGAAAATTTTCCTGGTCGGTGTTTGCGTTTTTGCTTTGGCGTCCGCTGCCTGCGGATTTGCCGCCGACATTCGGCAACTGATCGTCGCCAGAGGATTGCAGGGGCTCGGCGCCGCCCTGCTCACTCCCGGTAGTCTCGCCATCATCAGCAATTCGTTTTCTGAAAACGAGCGTGGCCGCGCGATTGGAACATGGTCCGCTTTCAGCGCGATCACCACCGGCATCGGACCGGTGATCGGCGGATGGCTGGTCGAACATGTTTCGTGGCGCGCGGTATTTTTTATCAATTTGCCCCTCGCGCTGGTCGTGATCCTCGTTTCGCTGAAACACGTTACCGAAAGCGCCGACAACGAGCAGACGAAAATAGATTGGCTGGGCGCAACTCTCGTCGCTCTTGGACTGGGCGCTCTGGTTTATGGGCTTCTTGAATCATCGCGCCTCGGCTTCAACAATCGGTTGATGATTGTTGTACTGGCCGCAGTTGTCGTTTTGATTGGGTTCGTTTGGTTCGAAGCGCGAATTTCCAACCCGATGTTGCCGCTTGGCTTATTTCGCTCGCGGACATTTGCCGGAACGAACCTCCTAACCTTTCTCCTTTACGCGGCCCTCGGCGGAACATTGTTCTTTTTACCGCTCAATTTGATTCAAGTTCAGCATTATTCGGCCACCGCGGCCGGCGCGACAATGATGCCGTTCATTGTCCTGATGTTTGTCCTTTCGCGCTGGTCTGGCGGACTGGTTAGTCGCTACGGAGCGCGACTGCCTCTGACTGTAGGGCCATTAATCGCGGCCTGCGGCTATGCCCTTTTTGTGCGATCGAGCATCGGCGGCAATTACTGGTTAGAATTTTTTCCGCCGGTTGCGCTGCTAGGTTTGGGAATGGCCATCAGCGTCGCCCCGCTGACCACAGTAGTGATGAACTCGGTTTCACAAAATCGAGCCGGCGTCGCGTCGGGAGTCAATAACGCAGTCGCTCGAACCGCCGGACTCGTGGCCATCGCTGTTTTTGGGATCGTGATGCTCCATGTCTTCAAAGATCAACTGAATCGGCGGCTGGGCGAGTCACACTTGCCCAGCCCTGTTGCGCAATCTGTGCAACAAGAAAGCAACAAGCTCGCGGCGATTACGGTTCCTGACGCTGAGGACGAGGGAACAAGGGAGCGGCTTCGTCAAGCAATCGACGAATCGTTCATTTCAGGTTTCAAAGCGGTCATGGCCGGTGGGGCAATATTAGCGATTGCGGGCGCGCTGACCGCTCTCGTTTTGGTCGGAACTGCGACTCGCCCTTGAGATTGTTCTGGACGTTCCGGCATTTTCCCGCCGGAATCTCGACACTCGCATGAAATCCTTTTGTTTGGTGTGTTTCTTTCCAGCACTATTAACAGCTCAAGCCATGGAGCTCACCGAACAGTTGGGGAAAACCGTTCTCTACGGCGACGTCGCAATTTCGCCGGACGGGCAACAAGTGGT
>CAZFZG010000032.1:7463-8999 GCA_964523205.1 uncultured Chthoniobacteraceae bacterium
AAGCTGAGCGGCTACGCCGCCCGCCCACGCTGGTCGCCCGACGGGAGGCAAATCGCCTTCTTATATATAGAGGGTGCCGGCGGCGGCGGGCCACTCATGGCCGCGCCGACCACAACCGGGGTGGTCGACAAGGCCATTCATAACCAGCGAATCGCACTGGTCGAAGTCGCGACCGGAAAGCTGCGGCAGGTTTCGCCGGAAAACCTTCATGTCTACGATTTCGATTGGTCGCCGGACAGCAAGATGTTCGTCGTCAGCGCGGCTCCCGGCCCGGGCGACAATAATTGGTGGATCGCCCAGATCTACAAGATTGACCTTGGCAGCGGTAAAACCACGTCGATCTACAAACCAACCCTACAAGTTGCGGTGCCGCGTTGGTCGCCCGACGGAAGGTCGGTCGCGTTCATTGAGGGTTTGATGAGCGACGAAGGATTTCACGGCGGCGATTTGTTTACGATCTCGGAGAATGGCGGGCCGCCAACAAATCGGACGTCAGGTCGCAAGGCATCCGTGAGCTCCCCGTTTTGGCTCGCACCGGACCGAATTCTTTTCACGGAGTACGTGAGCGGTGGCGGCGCCGTTTCGGAATTGAACCCGCAGAACAATTCCGTACAGACAATCTGGAAAGGTAACGAAAGCTTTCACGCGTTCGGCAATTTTCCTGATTTCGCGCTGGCTAGGGACGGAAAATCCGCCGCGGTCGTTCGCAGCACCTACAACACGCCGCCGGAAGTTTGGGCCGGACCGATCGGGCAATGGCGCCAACTAACTAGCAATAACTCAGCGTTGCCGATGACTTGGGGCAAAGCGGAAAGCATCGAGTGGACGAACGACGGATTTAATGTTCAAGGCTGGCTGCTTCCGCCGTCCCGCGAGGGCGGGATCGAATCCGGCAAAAAATATCCGATGGTTGTGTTGATTCACGGTGGACCCTCCAGCGTGACAGGAACAGAGTGGCCCGCTTCATTTGGAATGTCGCGCGCGATCATCGGGGCGCTGTCAGCGAATGGCTATTTCGTGCTGCTGCCAAATCCGCGTGGCAGCTATGGACAAGGCGAAGATTTTACTCGCGCCAATGTGAAAGATTTTGGCCACGGTGATTTGCGCGACGATCTCGCAGGCGTCGACGCTGCGATTAAAAAATATCCAATCGATCCGGCGCGACTCGGGGTTATGGGCTGGAGTTACGGCGGTTTCATGACCATGTGGACAGTCACCCAGACAAACCGCTTCCGCGCGGCTGTCGCCGGAGCCGGCATTGCGAATTGGCAAAGTTATTATGGGCAGAACTTGATCGACCAATGGATGATCCCGTTTTTCGGCGCCTCGGTTTACGACGATCCAGCCGTTTACGAAAAGAGCTCGCCGATCAAGTTCATCAAAAACGTGAAAACGCCGACGCTGGTGGTCGTCGGTGAACACGACGCTGAATGTCCGGCCGCGCAGTCCTATGAATTCTGGCATGCATTGCGAACGCTGGGTGTTCCGACGCAACTCATCATTTATCCGGGCGAAGGACATCTCTTCCTCAAACCG
>CAZFZG010000032.1:9099-10558 GCA_964523205.1 uncultured Chthoniobacteraceae bacterium
CTCAAGGAGACGTTCCGGATCTCGCGCGGTAGCCGCACTGAAGCTCGAGTTGTCGTCGCGACGGTGACCGACGGCCAATACGTCGGGCGCGGCGAAGGCGTTCCAATTCGCCGCTACGATCAAACTACTTCTTCAGTCTTGACCCAGATCGACACGATTAAATGCGAGAAAAACCTAGATCGACGAGGACTCCAGGAACTCTTGCCTCCGGGCGCCGCCCGTAACGCGATCGATTGCGCGCTTTGGGACTTAGAAGCGAAACGTTCCGGCAAGCGCGTTTGGGAACTGGCCGACATCCCGATTGTCGATCAGGTTGAGACCGCGTTCACGATCAGTCTCGACACGCCGGAGAAAATGGCGGCAGCCGCGGATGCCGCGACCAACGCGCCCATCCTCAAACTGAAACTCGGCGGCGATGATGTCGATCTTACGCGGGTCCAAGCGGTGCGGGGCGCGGCGCCGAACGCGCGACTCATCATCGATGCGAATGAATCATGGTCGCCAGACCACTATCGCAAGCTTGCCGCGTCGTTGGCCGGACTCGCCGTTGAACTCATTGAACAACCGTTTCCAGCTGAAGCCGATGAGATTCTTGAAACGCTTGATCATCCGATCCCGATCTGCGCCGACGAAAGTTGTCACACCACTGCTGATCTTTCGCGTCTGAAGAATCGCTACGAAATGATCAACGTAAAGCTCGACAAAACCGGCGGTCTTACCGAAGCGTTACGCTTGTGCCAGCTCGCGCGCGAACGCGGATTCAAATTACTGATCGGCTGCATGGTCGGCTCTTCATTAAGCATGGCTCCCGCTCGAATCCTCGCCACCGCGGCGGATTATGTCGATCTCGATGGCCCACTCCTACTCGCGCGCGATCGAGACCGTGGAATTCGCTACGAAAACGGAAGGATCGCCCTTCCCTCATCAGAACTGTGGGGCTAGCACGCTCGAGTCGAGATCTACTTGGATGGGGTGAAGGCAGGAGCCGGACTTGGCCACCGTCCGTGTAACGATCCGTCAGGCGCTCCGGCGATAACGATCTCGCCGACTTGCCTTTCCTCATGCTGCTGGGCACGGGCGCGCACAATAACGCCGTGAATACACCAGGCGCTTACTGCGACCAACGAGACACCTAGGAGGAGATCCTTCACCTGGGCCATTTTTGCAGCAAAGCCCGAGCCAGCCATGACCATAACCCGAGAAACCCCTGCCATTCTTTATCTGACCGATTTCACTGGGATTTAGTTACAAATTTTTTCGCCACAAGATCGACAATCGACCATCAAAGTTTTCACTTGTCACTCCTCACGCATCACTCGTCACTTCTGTATGAGTTTCATCAATCTCAAACACCTGCCGTTTGTCGGAATGTCTTATGAATTCCACGGTGAGAAACAGGGCGCACCGATCTCGGCCTACATTGTGAACGCGAAACCCGGCCAGGGTCCTCCGTTACACA
>CAZFZG010000032.1:10658-14391 GCA_964523205.1 uncultured Chthoniobacteraceae bacterium
TCAAATTCGTTGGTTCAACCATTTGCTACGCGTTGATGCAGGCGGTGGGAATGGTCAACGACCATCTCGTTACCTGTCCGCGACATGCACAGCTCCGCGAGCCCGGCTCGGATTAAATTCCGCAAACTCTTCTGGATGCAGAATGCCGGCGAGAATTTCCAAACTATCGACGATTCTCGGGCCTGGCCGAGCGAAGTACGCACCAGCGTCGACCACATAGATCTGGTTATTTCTCGCCGCCGGGAGCGAATTGAAGCCGGCAAAACTTCTGAGCAATTCATAATCGCGCCGCGCCCGATCGACATCATATCCGCAAAGCGCGAGCACGATAATCTCGGGCTGCGCGGCCAACACTTGCTGCCACTCAATCTGCGCCGACGGCTGATGTTTCCGGCCTAGTGGATCGAACCCGCCGGCGATCTCGACCAGCTCCGGTCCCCAATGTCCGGAACAGAACGGTGGATCGACCCATTCCACCAAAAAACATTTTGGGCGTTTGTCGATCTTGGCTGCTCGTTGACGAACAGATTCCACGCGCCGCGACAAGTCGCCCACAACCTTTTCGCCGCGCTGGCTCACACCGCACGCGTGGGCAACCCGACGAATGTCGTCGAAAATATCGGCCAAACCTGACGGCTCGAGATTCACAACTTGCGGCGGACCAGGCAGCGTTTCTGCCAATCGCGCAACGGTTCCGTAACCAACCGCACAAACATCGCACAATTTTTGTGTCAGGATCACATCCGGGTGCAGCTCGCGCAGAAGCTCCTCGTTAATCGTGTAGATCGTTCCGTTCTCCCCCAACGCATGTCGCACCCATTCATCCACCTGACGGCTCGAGAAACCCGCATTATGAACTGGGCAACGTGTTACGCGCGGCCGTGCATTCGCTTCTCTTGGAAAATCGCACTCGTGCGAAACACCAACGACGTCGCTCATGAGCCCTAGGGCACCGCAAATCTCAGTTGCGGCCGGCAAAAGCGAAACGATTCGTCGCACTGGGTGCTACTCTTTTAGAAATGCGGCCCGCCGACGACGGTGAACGATTCGTGACACACGCAATATCGGAAATAGAAGAAAATAAATGAGACTGCTCCAATCTCGCAAACCCGGAACGCAGGCAAGCCCGGCAGCGATAACTCCAATAGCAGTTACAGTCGACAGGCGCGCGATCAGGTAGCGAGTATCGAATCGTTCCAGATTGTTTAACTCGAGCGCGTCCCGCAAACGCCAGGCATGGAGATAGAGCAGCGTCATTGCGCCGTAAACGGCGGCAAATCCCATGCCGTAAATCACGAGCAACGTCGAGAGCTGTGAGCCTGTCATCGAAACTGGCGGCCCGGCTCCGAAGAGCAAGCCGGTTATGCTTAGGTTAAAGAGAAACTTTAGCGGATAGACGTAAAACAAGACGAGAAACAGCAGCACGCATGTGAAAAATCGCGCCGTGCCGTCATCGAGTCCGTAGCGGCGACAGAATTTATAATGAGCGTTCCAGATTAGCACCAGCAGGAGAAAGCAAATCGCGAACGCGGGAAAACCTCGCATCGTGGTCACGAGGTCCTCGAACGATTTCGGGACGTCGAGCGAGACCACCAGCAACGTCAGGGCGAACCCGAATACCGCGTCGCTGAACGATTCGAGTCGCGTCACTTCGCGCCCGCGCAAATGGAAGCCGACGAAATCACGGTCCTGCAATTCGGTTGAGCGCATCACAACGACGTTTTAGCTCGTCACTCGTCACTTGTCACTCGTCACTCGCCGTCTGCCGGTGCAAACTGGCGCCGTGGCTAGCGTCGTTTTCCTTCGTGGCATCAATGTTGGCGGCGCAAGTCTTTGCAAACCGGCCGCGCTAGCCAAACAGCTAAAGAAATTCGACATCGTCAACATCGGCGCGGCCGGAACGTTTGTAGTGCGTGAGACTGTGAGTGAGTCCGTTCTCCGCCAGAAAATTGCCGTTCAACTCGCGAAAACTTTCGGAATCAAATGCGAGATCATGATCGTTCCCGCAAAAGCCGTTCTCGATCTTGCGAAACGCGATCCGTTCGCAAAGCAACCTGCAGGTCCCGACATCACCCGATTCGTTAGCGTTCTAGCCAAACCGCTGAACTCATCACATGCCACTCGTCACTCGTCACTATCTTTGCCTTCAGACAAAGACTGGCTCCTCAGGATCATTGCCATCCGGAACCGATTCGTGCTCGGTTTTTATCGCCGACAAATGAAAGCGATCAGCTATCTCGGCAAGATCGAGAAGATCCTCGGTGTTCCGGGGACGGTCCGCAATTGGAACACGATCGAGAAAGTGCTCAAGGTTCTGCAAAGCGAACAATAATTTCCGGCCCTACTTGTCAGGCCGGTCCCGTGTAAAGATCGCTCAGCCAAACCTGCGCCGCTTTTTCGTCGCGTGCGGACATAAGGAATCGTTCCCACGCTTTCGTCTCGTGCCAGACCGGCGCCAGCTCCCAAACACAGAACGTTGGCTTATGCACTCCTTCGCGCGGCCAGAGATCGAAATCTTTCATCGCGTCGCCATTTTTGTAGAAAACCGTCTCCCAAACCTCGTTGTTGCCGCGCCAGGTGCTGACGATCAGGAAATAAAAATCGTTTCCGCATCGGTGGAGAATGACAAACCCGAGGCCCGTTGCTTCCAACTTCGCCTTCGTCAGATAAGAGCGGGCCAGCCGATCGATCTCCTTGGGCACGTGTCGATCCTGCGGTGCCAGGGCATACCATTTCAGTATCGCCCCGTCGGTCTTCATCGCCACGCCGGGCTTCACTTCCTTGGGCCCATGCCCATAATTCTCCGCTACGCCCAGGTCATTCTTCAGGATCGATTCGAGTAATGGCATGGTTAACCTTCTACTCGTTTGCTCGTTTCTGCTTTCTAATTTTTAAATCTTACTTCTTACTTTCAAGGTGAGCGTTGCCGGAACAGTAGAAAGTCTCTGGCGTTATCCGGTGAAAAGCATGCGCGGCGAAGAGTCAGAAGAAATCTTCGCCGGTTACGCCGGAATTTATGGCGATCGCCTTTTCGCTTTCGAGAGCTCGGCCAATCGACGCGGATTTCCGTGGTTCACCGGACGCGACAAACGCGAGATGATCCGATATCGCGCGCGATTTCGTGATCCCGATAAAGCCGCGCGGCCCGTGAACTGGACCGAAGCGGAGGAGAACGGAGCGAATCCACTTTCTGCGAGCGCCGCCGACCTGATGATCGACGTTGAAACGCCAGATGGAAAAACTTTCGCGATTGATGATCCGGAATTGATCAACCATCTCCGCGTCGGTATCGACGGGAAACACCAGCTGAGATTACTTCGCTCGGACAAAGCCATGACCGATTGTTGTCCGTTGTCGATCTTCGCGGTGCAAACGGCGCGTAAACTTAGCGAGGAAACCGGTGTCGCGGTCGACAAACGCCGTTTCCGCGCAAACGTCTATGTCGATCTGACGTTGTCGGACGGCTTCGCAGAAGACAAATTCGTTGGCAGATCGTTACGCATCGGGCCGAAAGTTGTCGTTCAAGTTCTGCAACGCGACGCGCGCTGCATGATGATCACGCTCGATCCCGACACTGCGGAGAAGAGCCCGGCAATCCTGAAAGCAGTCGCGCAAGCGCACGAAGGTATGGCCGGTGTTTATGCTGCTGTTTTGGTGGAAGGAATTATCCGCAAAGGCGACCCAGTCGAGTCGCTAAACTATTGAAACTCAGTCGTGCCATTGCAGGCACGCC
>CAZFZG010000032.1:14491-20722 GCA_964523205.1 uncultured Chthoniobacteraceae bacterium
TTAATATCAACTTCCGCAACGGCGGAATCTGATCAATATTTTCGCCGCCCTGAGCACGTTATGAGCAGCTTCTTCGAAGAATTGAAGCGGCGAAAAGTTTATCGTGTGGCGATCGCCTACATCGTCGCGGGCTGGGCGCTTGCGCAAGGCCTTGCTCAAGTTCTTCCCGTTTTTGACATTTCGAACGCGATCATTCGCCCGGTGATTGTGCTGTTGTTGATCGGTTTTCCAGTCGCGCTTGTTCTCGCCTGGGTATTCGACGTGACGCCTCAAGGAATCCAAGCCACCCCCACGGCTTCGAGCGGAACACACCGGCGCCGGAACATCATTACCCTTATCGCCGTTGGAGTTCTCATTTCCGCTGCCACCGGATTTTTCATCTTGCCGCGCGCGGCAGCGCACAAGATCGACAAGTCGATTGCGGTGCTTCCTTTTCAAAACCTGAGCGATGAAAAAGAGAACGCCTATTTCGCCGATGGCATGCAGGACGACATTCTCACCAATCTTTCCAAGATCGGTGATCTGAAGGTTATCTCACGTATGTCCGTCATGTCTTATCGGGGCGATGGCACGCGCAACGCCCGCGAGATTGGCAAGGCGCTCGGCGTTGCCACGCTCCTCGAGGGCAGCGTTCGTCGGGCGGGCAACCGCGTTCGCGTAAGCGTGCAGTTGATCGACGCCGATAACGACCGCCACCTTTGGGCCGAAGATTATGACCGCGATTTGACCGACGTCTTTGCAATTCAAACCGATCTCGCGCAAAAGATCACCGCGTCTCTCCAAGCCAAACTTTCCCCGAACGAAAAAGAACGGCTGGATCGTCGGCCGACAGCGGATTCAGATGCTTACATTCTCTATGTTCAGGCGCATGACTACGCCAACCGGCCGGATCGTCTCCGCGAGACTTCGTTAAAAGCCGAGGAGCTTTTCGAACAAGCGATCAAGCGCGACCCGAATTTTGCTCTCGCTCTTGCCGGCCTTTCAACCGTTGAAAGCTGGATGTATCACAGTTACGAGCCGACGGCCGCCCGTCGCGAGAAAGCGCGTTTGAATGCAAATGAAGCGCTGCGATTGCAACCGGAGCTGCCGGAGGGACACCTCGCTCTCGGTTACTCGTTTTATTATGGCGATCGCGACTATCAGCGCGCGCTCACCGAGTTTGAGATCGCAAAGCGTGACCTCCCCAACGAAGCCGATGCCTACTCGGCAATCGCCGCCATTCAGCGGCGTCAGGGGAAATGGGCTGAATCAAACGCGAACTTCGAAAAATCCGCTTCTCTCGATCCTAAGAACGCAAGCGTTCTTTTTAATTATGCCGCGAACTACATGGCTCAGCGCGACTTCGAAACTGCGGACAAGCTTTTTGATCGGGCAATTGCCGCGGACCCAAACTCATTTGCCGCACATGGAATGAAATCGGCTCTGGCTATCGCATGGAAGGGCGACGTCGGCTTTGCCGAAAATCAACTCGCCTTCGTGCCTCCGGGATTCGATCCGGATGGGCTCGTTACGTCAGCGCGAGTTTGGGTTCTAACTCTGCAAAGGAAGTTTGCCGACGCTCTCCAAGTGGTAGAGCAATTTCGCGGTGAGACATTAACTTATCCAGAGAGAGGCCCCTGCCCGAAAGCGTTTCTGGAAGGAAGCCTCTACCTGCATCTGGGCGATAAAGAAAAGGCGCAGGCGGCGTTCGAGCAGGCCAGAATTGTGGCAGAGCGACTTGTGCGTGATGCGCCAGAGGATCCCGGTCGTCACGCGCAAATGGGTGCTGTGTTTGCAGGCTTGGGCAAAAAACAAGACGCGGTCAACGAAGGCAAGAAAGCGGTCGAATTGTTACCGGAATCTCAAGACGCTTTCGACGGCCCTCAAGCGACCGCTGCACTCGCGGAAATCTATACTTGGGTCGGAGAACCCGACGAGGCATTTCGCCTCCTCGATCATTTACTCACCATACCGGGCGGCCTCACCGTCTGGATGCTCAAGCTCGATCCCACGTGGGATCCGTTGCGCAAAGATCTTCGTTTCCAAGCTCTGATCGACAAGTACGCGATTAACCGCTGAGGCCAGAGCAAGGCGAAAACGGGAAACGCCCGCGCGCCGGTTAAGCCGACACTCTTCCCTGCCGCACTGCCTGCAAATCGGAAGCCACTCCCTGCAACCGCGAAATAATTTGGTCCAAATTGGCGGCTGATTTGCCGGAAGCGCTCTCACTAGCTTCCCGTGCAAGCGCACCCCTCAAGTCTTGGAGATCGCTTCTCAATTCGATGTTCGCGATCACCAGCTGGCCTACAATTTTCAATGCCTCTTTCTGCGCTTCCGTCAATGTGTGCGGCTCGCGATCGATCACGCAGAGCGTCCCAAGAAGATGCCCATCGCGCGCGGCCAGTGGCGCTCCCGCATAAAATCGAATATGCAGATCGCCAGTCACGAGCGGGTTCTGGGCGAATCGCTCATCCTTGCTCGCGTCCGGAACAACAAACATTTCCGGTTGCATGATCGCGTGCGTGCAAAAAGCCTGCGCGCGCGGCGTCTCCTGAAGGTCGAGCCCGAATCGCGACTTGAACCATTGGCGGTCCGTGTCGATCAAGCTGATCAGCGAAATCGGCACGCCGCAGATGAGAGCAGCCAACCGGGTCAGCTCGTCGAAACGCTCCTCCGGTTTCGTGTCCAGAATCTTGTAGGAGCGCAGGGTGCTCAGTCTCTCAGCTTCGTTCGCCGGTACTGGGTAAGGCATCGCCATAATTTTCAACCTATCAATTACCAAAGCTACCGCAAAAAAAAGACGTCGAAAGGGAATACGCTCCGAATGCGAAGATGATTGTTCCTGACCACTTTCTGTAACGACCCACCATGCGCTTCAATTCCGCTAAGATCGAGATCTACTCGTCTTCGCTTGCGATGGGTGAGAAACGTGCAACATTCGCCTAGTTGAGTTGAATTGTTAGGCAAGTTGACATCCCAATCCGCAGGTAAGTTCATCGTGGCGCCGATCGCACCACGAATTGATCGCTGCTCCTCAGCCATCGGCACGTGTCATGCTTGAAAGTTGGTTTACATGATTGTTCTATTCGTCCTCATCCTTCTCGTCGGTCTACCGGCAGCGGTTGCTTTCCTCTCCGAAACCTCGCTGGTCCCGCGTTCGACATTCGGCATCGGCGCGCCGATTGTTTATTCGACCCGCGAGATTTCCACCAATCCTCGCTCCGATGCTCGCGATGTCCGTCCTTCAGACCGTGGCGAGTTCTATTATTACAACCTGGTGAACTATCTCCGTGTGACCGATGTGCTGGAGGACGGCCGGGTCATTGCTGTCGCTCGCGACAACCAGCGCCTGTGCTTCTGGCCTGACGATTCGCAGTTCCGCAAAGCCCGTTTGTCCGAACGTTTCTTTTGCCGCTGGCGTTTTCCGCACCTCTGATTCGAAAATCAGCAGGTCCACGAACCCGTTCTTATTTTCCTTCCCGGGTTCCTGGTTTCTGAGAGATTCTTCGTGCGATGAACACGGTATTTCTCCAGTTGATCGCAACTCTCGTCACGATCGCGATGGTTTCGCAGCCGACCGCCCAGGCTGGGCCAAAAACTCATCCGCTAAACGAAGACGCTGCCCTCAATTTCCTTCTCCGAACGATCAAGCAGGATCACGTGTATGAGAAGCGGATTTCGCTCGATTGCGTCACGTTCGGCACCGAAGAAACGACGGATTCCTATTTTCAATTCGTGTTACGGGAAAACCACACTGCCAAATGTGGCGGCGATCCCGAGGTCAGCCCGACGGTTGATCGCTACCGTGTTTACCGCAGTTCGACAAAAATTGAATGGCTCGATCGGGTGAACGATAATTGGCAACCCTACAATCCAGCGAAGATCCGATAATCTTCTAGAGAGCCCAACGGTCTTGAAACGCGTCTTTGTAATTTTTGTCTCCCTTCTGCTGGCGACTCTTGTTGCGGTAGAGATCGACTGGAATTGGCGGAGAGAAATTTCGCCGCGCGGCGGTCGTTATTTTTTTCATCGGGTCGCCCTCGCTGTGCCCTCGTTTCGCCAGGGCGATGAGAAATGGAATGACGATCTGCTTGGCGGGGTTCCAGAGAACGGCACGATCGGAGGCGACGGTTGCGCAGTGGCAGCTGCGGCAATGGTTTTCAAGTTCTACAACATCGATGTCGATCCACAACAGTTGAATTGGTTTTTGAGCGGTGTCGGTGGCTACACCGATCGCGGCTGGCTGTATTGGGACCGCGCCGCCTGGTTTGCTCCTGACCGCGTCCGCCACGTTTACGAAGATTTGCCGTCGTATTCGCTCATTGATTCCAATCTCGCTCATGGAAATCCGGTGATCGTCCGGGTCCGACTCCGAAGCGGCATCACTCATTTTGTCGTCATCGCCGGCAAGGATGGCTTCGATTATCTCGTGCAGGATCCTGGCGGCGGTGCCGCCAAAGGTCTTTATCCGTTGCGCGAGCTCCAGAGCAAAATCGAAGCGCTGCGATTCTACCAACCGATCACGAAAAGCGTTCTGTCCGCGCAGCGCTAGGCAAACGCGGGTCATACCTCTCGATCCGTTTACCGCCCCAACTCTTTCTAATCAGGTGGATTTGGTGGTTCGCTCTGCCTACCTCTTGATTTGAATAGATGTTCGGCGTGAGATACCAGAAATGAAATCATTTTCGCTTGTGCTAGTGATTGTAGCCGGAACGACAACGGCCGTGCTGGTGTATTTCGGAACCGGGCTTCATCCAATCTGGCCGCTGCTCTGGTTCGCACCTGTGCCGATCATCGCGATCGCCCCACAACTGCGTGCGAGGAGCGCCTTTGCTCTCGCAACGGTGGCGTGGTTCTTCGGTGAAATGAATTTATGGAAGCATCTCGCCTACGGCATCGGTCTGCGTTGGCCGCTGATTGTTATCTCGTTTTTCGTCCCGGCCGTCGTTTTTGCTCTCAGTGTTTTGTTCGTACGCAGCTTTCTTGTGCGCGGCTCGACCGTTCTCGCAGCGATCGCGCTTCCATTTTACTGGGTGAGCTACGAATTTCTGACCGCGAGGGTTTCGCCACACAGCACCTACGGGAATCTCGCTTATACACAGATGGACTGGCTGCCGCTTATCCAAATAGCGTCTTTGACTGGAATTTGGGGCGTCAGCTTCGTCCTTTTCTTATTTGCCGGCGCGGCCGGAGCCCTGCTCAGCGGCACTGGAAATCAGCAGCAGCGGCGCGCCGTTGCCATCGCGACGGCAGTTTTCCTTTGCGCGGTGTTTCTTTTTGGCACCTGGCGATTGCGATCGAATCCGCCAGCTCGATCACTCGCTGTCGCGCTCATCGCTAAAGACGTGCCAATGAGTCTTTATCTCGGTTCCGAACAGCAGACGCTGGAACTGCTGCGCGAATATGCCGACGAAATCCACCGCGCCACGCCCCCCGGCACGGAGCTGATTGTTCTTCCAGAAAAAGTGGGGCGCGTGAATGAGAACGCCTTGCCCGAGGTGGATGCGCTCTTTGCTTCGGCCGCAGATGCGACCGGCGCGACGATTGACATTGGGCTGGTGCGTCGAACTTCGTCCGGCGCGTTCAATTCATCGCGCGTCTATTCGCCTAACCAGACCGTGAAGGCGACCTACGACAAGCATCATCTTTTGTTAGGCGTCGAGCCGGAGCAACCAGGAAATCCGAACGAACGGGTACTTCTTAATCTGCCGACCGGCCTAGCAGGCTTGCAGATCTGCAAGGACATGGATTTCCCCAAGCTCAGTCGCGAGTACGCGCGTGACGGCGCAAACTTGCTGCTTGTCCCGGCCTGGGACTTCGACCTCGACCGCTGGCTGCACGCCCGGATGGCAGTGTTGCGCGGGGTGGAAAATGGTTTTGCCATCGCCCGGGCCGGACGCAACGGACTTCTCACGTTAAGCGATAGTCGCGGCCGGATTCTCGCGGAGAAAGCGACACTTATCGGCAAGTTCGTTTCAGTTACTGGGAAACTAAGCCTCGCGCGCGAGCAAACATTTTACACGCAAACCGGCGATTGGTTCGCCTGGATCTGTGTCTTAGGCCTGATCACGCTGCTGATCTCGCGCGTAACGTTACCGGCTTTGCGCTGATGAACTCGCGCGACAGAGTGCGACCGTAAATGAAGCTCCCGCGGCCAGCGCGGCTAGCTCCTCGGACTCAGCTTTCCCAGCGGCGCCAGAGAAGAACAAAAGTCAGGTAGTGAGTCACCAGTAGCGCCGGCACCGCCACAGC
>CAZFZG010000033.1:0-7781 GCA_964523205.1 uncultured Chthoniobacteraceae bacterium
CGCCGGAACAAAAGCGCGCCCAGGATGATGAAGAGAACATTCGGAATCCAGATCAGAAGCTCGGGATGGACTTTTGGATTTCCGCGAAGGGTGTCGGCGATAATGACGAAAAGGAAATAAGTAAAGGCGACGATCAGGCCCATGGCGAAGCCGATTGAAGTCTCGCGACGGTGTGCGGTCACGCCGAGCGGCACGCCCATCATGGCGAACGCGACACACGCAAACGGAAATGAAAATCGTTTGTTGATTTCGGTCCGGCTCTCGCTCCGCTCGCGCGTGCTCTCGCTTTGGAGTTGATCGAGCAATTGTTCGATCGACATCGCGGAGCGACTCGGCCGCTTTTTCGCTTTCTCGTACAGTTCATCGAGACTGATCGGCAACGTGCCCTCGGTCATGCTGATGCCGTCTTTGACTTTGCGAAGATCGGTCGGGTCGTTCTCGTCGCGCTGCTGATAACGCGCGTTGTAGAGATGCATCAGGATGCGTTTGTTCTCGAGATCTGCTTCGAGCATGCCGGTCCGCGCGAACGTTACCCGCATCGGCATCGATTTCTGGTCGAGCTCGAATACGGTAATGTTCTCGAGCTTGTTGCCTTCCTTCTTGCCGACGTAAATTTTTCGCCCTGGAAATTGGTCGATCACTTGATCGCTGCCGAACAGCGCCATCGGGTCGCGAGTGGCGAGATCGAAAATCGTGCTCCGCAGTTTTTTCTGGGTGGCCGGCGATACCTCGACTGTCAGCCAAAGACAAATCACCGTGCAGAACACCGAGATCACGCCAAGGGGAATCGCCACCCGCGGCACGCTCACACCGTTGGCGCGGAGGGCGATTAATTCGTTATCGGCCGAGAGTCGCCCGAACACGAGCAGAATGGCGGTGAGCAGTCCCCATGGAATCGTGAAAATGAGAGAGAACGGAAAAACGTAAGCGATAAACGCGAGCAGATATTCGACCGGCACGTCGTGGTTGACGAGCAACGGGAGCAGTTTTCGGAAAATGTTCCCGACTACTAGGACGAGACTTAGCACCGCGATCGCGAACAGCACGTTCACGATCAGCTCGCGACTGACAAACTTGTCGATCAGTTTCATACCGCCACGGATGGACACAGATTAGCACAAGATATCCAGGTAGGGGCGATTGCCCTCAATCGCCCGCGGGCCGCTGGGGGCAACGGCCCCTACCAAAAACCAAACAATTTGCTAAGCTGCTTGGCGAATGGAAAACGGGAATATCTACGACGTAGCGATTATCGGCGGCGGGCCGGCTGGCAGCACGGCCGCAACGCTGCTGGCCAAGGCAGGCCGGCGGGTGATCGTCTTTGAGCGGGAAAAATTTCCGCGGTTTCACATCGGCGAATCGCTGTTGCCATTCAGCATGCAAGCGTTCGATCGTCTCGGCGTGCGGGAAAAACTCGATCGCACATTTCTACCGAAGTTCGGGGGCGAAATCATGGCGGCGTGCGGAACCCGCGGGGTGAAGTTTTATTTCAAAGACGGATTCCAGTCGCAGCGCGACCGCTCCTATCAAGTCACCCGGTCGGAGTTCGACAAGCTGTTACTTGATCATTCGCGCGAGAACGGCGCGGAAGTTCACGAGGAAACGGAAGTCGAGAAAATCGATTTTACCGATGAATATGTCGATCTGTACTGGAGGGACGCGCGCCGTCGCGTCCCAAAAATAATGGGGCACGACAGCGCGAGCCCCTCCACAGACGGTGGGCGAATTCGCGCGCGCTATCTCCTCGATTGCAGCGGACGGCAAACGTTGCTCGGCGGGTTGTTCGACCTCAAACATACTTACGATCATTTGCAAAAGTTTTCGGTGTTCGCGCATTACGATAATGTCGACCGGCTTCCTGGAAAAGACGCGACGCTGATACGGATGGTGCGCGGGCTTGACCGCTGGTTTTGGATGATTCCACTGACCGAAACGCGAACCAGCATCGGTGTGGTGATGGATACCTCGACATTTCGAGCAGCGAAACTAGCGCCTGAACCTGCGCTGGAAAAATTCATCGCTGAGCAACCCTTGATGGTCGAGCGAATGAAGAACGCGGTCCGCGTGTCGCCGGTTTATTCGGCGGGCGATTACTCCTATCGAAACAAGCGCCTGACCGGCGAGCGCTGGCTCTTGGTCGGTGACGCGGCGGGTTTCATCGATCCGGTATTCAGCAGCGGCGTGTTTTTGGCGGTCATGTCGGCGGAAAAAGCGGCTGACACATTGGAGGAAGTACTTAGCGACGAATCGCAGCGACACCGGCTGTTCGCGAAATATTCCCGGACGGTAAATCGAGTAATGGATACCTATCTCACGTTCGTGAATGCGTGGTATCAGCGCAGTCGGGAATTCCTGGAGGTTTTCCTGAATCCGACGGAAACGATGCAAATCGCGGCGGCCGTCAACGCGGTACTGGCCGGCAATGCTGGCAAGAGCCTCGCGGTTAGATGGCGGATGTGGGTGTTTTACTTTTTTGTTTACGCGCAAAGATTCGTGGCCTTCTCGCCGCGATTGAGCTTAGTGCCGAAAACTCAGGAGCTGCCCGCGGCTGCCGAAGTGACATCGTAAAAGCGCAACCACTAATGGACACGAATCGACACGAATTTGTTTCGTGAGATCGGGTCCTGACCGATATTTGGTTTTCCCGTACGGCGGCATTCGTGTTCATTCGTGTTAATTCGTGGTTAAAACCTTAAACGCTGCCACCGTCGCGGAAGCTGAGCTATGCGGATGAGCGATTTGATTGCGCGCATTTTGGCGCGTCGGCGTGCGCTGGTTTGGTTGGGCGTGATTGGATTCGCCGCGGTTTGCCTTGGAGTTCTAGTGACTCGCATGCAGCTCGACACTGACGTGACGAACATGCTCCCAAAAGGTTTTGAATCGGTCGAGGGGCTCAAGATTTACGACCGCGACTTCGAGCAAACCCGCGAGCTGACGTTTGCGCTGCGCTGCCAACCCGGAGACGTCGACAAGCTGGAAGAATTCGCGCCGCTGTTTGCCGAAAATCTGCGGAAACAGCCGTGGTGCAGTCGCGTCCTGACTGGTTCGCCAATGGAAACGCCAGACGGCATTCGTGATTTGCAATCGATCGCGGTTCCCCTGCTCCTGAATCTGGAGCCATCGGCATTCGGGGAGACGATGTTGATTTTGCAGCCCGAGAAAATTCACGAGCGACTGCAAAGTTTGCGTCAGGAGATCGAAGCCGGATCGCCGCAGGCGGAGTTTGAGCTTGAATTTGATCCGCTCGGGATCATCGGCCCGGCGCTGAAGCCGTTCGCGGAGAACAACGCGGTCGAACAAGAGCAGCCGCTCACCTCGCCGGACCGGACGATGCGCGTGTTCTTGGTGGTGACCAATCAGTCGGCTCTGAGCGCGTTCGAATGCCAGCGGTTGATGCGTCAGGTGAATGCGTTTCGCACCCAAGCGACAGAGGGTTGGAATCCCGAATCCCATTCAGGACTCGACGTGCTCGTGACCGGCCGATCTGCTTACGTCGCCGAAATCTCTTTGAGCATGCGTTACGACATTGTCGCAACGCTGGCCAGCTCGGTGCTGCTGGTGGGGATCATTTTCTATGCCGGCTTCCGGCGCTGGTTGCCACTGCTTGGAATGGGGTTCTCACTCTTGCTTTCATGTGTCGTTGCTCTTGCCGGCGGATTACTCGCTTTCGGCAGGCTCCACATGGTGGCAGTTGGTTTTTGCGCGATCCTTGTCGGTCTCGGCGTCGATTTTGCGATCTTGATTTTCGGCCGTTATCAACAGGCGAGGATTGACAGCGAGGAATATCAGCAGGCGATCGCGACCTCGGTGGCAAAGCTTGGACGCGCGGTGTTCTTCGGCGCGCTCACAACTGCGGTCGGTTTTCTCGCCTTGATCCTAAGCGGCTCAATGGGTTTCTCGCAGCTCGGCGTCCTTATCGCGATCGGAATTTTTTTTGCGGGACTGTTCATGTGCACGGTCCTTTTTCTATTTGTGCGGCCCTGGCAAGCGCCGCCGCGCCACGATTGGATGTTCAAGGCAGTGAAAAAATATGTCCGCTGGAGCGTCGAACGCCCGATGCTCATGATCATCGTCGCTGGAGGAATTCTTCTGCTCCTGAGTGTAATTGGCTTTTCGCCGGCCCCGCCGTTGCGATTTGAAGCGAGCGCGCGGTCGCTCGAGCCCAAGAACAGCCGCGCCGGACGGGCGCTGCAGGCGATCATGGAAAAAATGCCGACCCGCTGGGAGCCCGTTCTCGCAATCGTGCGGGCGCCGAACGCGCAGGAACTGCACGACGACTGGCAAAAGATCTCGGCGCATTGGGCTGAGCTTCAACAGGCTGGAAAAATTACGGGTTTTTCGACGCCTGCGGCGCTTTGCCTTTCTCCGATGTGGATGGAAAAAAATCGTGAATCTCTTCGAAATGTGAACTTTGCAGCCGTGGAAGAAGCTTTGAATCGAAGTTTGGACCAAGAGGGATTTAGCTCCGGCCCCTTCGCGCCCGCGTTCAAACTTCTGCATGATCTCCAAGACAGTGCCCAGCCGAGCGCTCCCCTGCCCGATTGGCGGCGCCAACTCCCAAAGAACTCGAGCTGGTGGTTCCTGGTCGACCGCTATTTCGCCAAAAACGCGCTGCTAACCACTGGTTTTGCTACCGCGAATTCGCCGATCACGACTCACGGGCAACGAGAGGAGTTGGGTCGAGAGCTGCCAGTCGCCGGTGTCCCGATGATCTTGTCAGGCTGGTCGTATGCGTTGGCCGATCTGCAACCGTGGTCGCATCGACAGCTTCTGCTCATCAGCGCGGTGATGGCATTTTTCGACCTCGCACTTTTGGCCTGGTTGTATCGGGATTTTCGGCTCTGGCTGATCCAGGTGATCACGCTCGCGTTCGGCATCGGCGCGATGATCGCCACGATGAAGTTGCTCAATCTTCATTTAAATTTGCTCAACGTGCTCTCGTTTCGGCTGGTTCTCGCGATCGGCGTCGATTACGGAATCTATGTCGTGCTCGTCTGGCAAAAAACGTGCGAACTCGAGCACGATGTCGCAGGAGTGATCAAACCAGTGATTCTCGCCGGGCTGACCGCGGTCAGTGGCTTCGGCTCGTTAGGCTGGGCGCACAATCCTTCGCTTAGCGGACTCGGGATCGCTTGCGCGATTGGGATTTTTTGGAGCTTGGTGGCAACAATTTTCTTTGAGTTGCCCGCATTGGCTGCAGCCAAACCCAAGCTGTGGCGCGAAGAGACATAAGATTGGACAGTGAGGCATCGCGGTCACTCAACAGAATGAAATTGTCCCGACTCTTGCTTTGTTTTGCGTTCTTCGCCTCGTTTGCATACGGGCAGTCCATGTCCGAACCAGAAATCAAAAGACTTCTCGGACGAGTGCACCAAAACCGAGTGGCGTCTCCAAACGTGGAGGCTGATTTTCAGGAAGAGAAAGCAAGCCATTTTTTGAATAAACCGTTAGTGAGCACAGGCAAAGTTTGGTTCCACGCACCGAACAAATTCCGGCGTGAGATGAAAGGCGGCTCACAAACCGTCGCGGTAAGCAACGGACATGATTTTTGGATCTATTTTCCGAACAAAAAATCGAGCCAACATTTTACGTTGGAAAAAAATTCGCCGGTGGACGCTGCGCTTTCGGCCATGAGCGCGGCACTAAATCTGGAGAACGTGGAAAGCACCTACCAGATTAACGGTGCCAAGGTCGATCACGGATATGAATTGCAGCTCGTGCCTCGGACTCCGGCGGGGAAACGGATCTTTCAGCAGTTTAGTCTTCGATTGAGTAGCGATCTTTTTGTCCAGCGGACCGAGATGTTCAAACCGAACGGCGACAAGATCGTGACGACTTATTCAAATCAAAGTCGCGCACCGATTCCGGCGGCGACGTTTGAGTTCACGCCGCCGCCTGGCACCGAAATTACCAATCCGCTGGGCCGTTAGCCCACTGACAAACAATTCAGAGCAACGCTCTAACTTTACAATTTCGCTCGACTTGGTTTGGCCCAGGGTGTTAACGATTCGCCGTCGCTTCTCCCCCAGATGCGCGCGAAACTTCTCACCCTGCTTTTGTTTCTTTGCGCTACGCAATTCGCCGGAGCTAATCCGGCGGTCACTTCTCACATCCGTCGCCAACCGGTCGCATCGACGGGCATTGCCTCGATTGGTTACAGCAAGCGATTGCACGTTCTCGAAATTGAATTCGTGAACGGCGCTGTTTATCGTTACGTCCAAGTGGCGCCGTCGGTCCATCGCCAGCTAATGGTTGCGGATTCCAAGGCCCGATATTACGACGCGAATATCAAAGGCAATTATTACTCAGTCCGAGTGCGTCCGCGGGCGAAAACACTAAAGCATTGAAACGTGGCGATCGCTGGAATTGGGATGAGCTGCGGCATCGGCTTGTTCTCACTCCGGAAGAAAAGCGCGTGATCAGTTTTGTAATCGCGGCGCTCTTATTAGGCCTCGGCACAAAATGTTATCGCGACGGGCATCCGCAACCACCGCCGGCCATCGACAAGAAGCATTCCAGAAGTCAGCGCTGAAGATATTCCTCCGGAAGTTGGTCCTTCGAAGATTCGTGCTGCCAGTAGATCGACAAAATCCACCAGCGTATGCCGTCGTTGAAGAGCTGAAAGCTATTGATCCCGCGCATGAACGGCTCCGGATCTTTGGGATCGTGGCGCGACTCGTACGTGCTCCACACTTGCGCGATCCGGCCGAACTGCTCGGTTCTTCGTGCGATTTCCGTTTCGTAAAAGTTACTTTTCTCAAACAGTGGCTCCACTCGCGCGATGTACCCTTCGACATCCAAGACCTGCGGCGCAAGGTCGACATCGTTCTTTCCCGGCACGGTGGCGGTTGGAATCAAGCGCGCCCCCCGATAAAATAGCGAGCGCTCGCGATCCCAATTGCGCCTCTTTCCAGCGGGACCAGAAATCACATCGTAAGTGGCGGCGATGATTGCGTCGATGGATTCCACATCTTTGGGATTTGCGAGCATTGTAAGCCGCTTACGATACGGCAACCTTGCGAGCTTTTGTCACGGGGGTCGAGCAGCGGGTTGAACGTTTGTTGATCGTCTCGAGCACTTTTCTCGCTGCATTGTGACCGGGAATTCCGCTGACTGCGCCGCCGCGAAGCGCACTCGAGCCGCAGAGGAAAACGTCTGGCCATTCCGTTTCAACTCCCCAGGTGCCGATCTGTCCCTTCTTAGTCGCAAACGGCCAGGTCGGCGCGTCGTGGAAAATATTTCCGTGATACATGCCCAGCGATTGCTCGATGTCGACCGGGCTCTTGCTTTCGATGCATAGGCTTCCATCGCGCGCGACCGCGAGACAATTCTCCAGCGGCTCTGCCAGCCACTGGTTCATGCTTGCGAGAAATTTCTTTTCCGCCTGCTTGCGCATCTTCTCATTGTCTTTTCCGAATAGTGAATATGGGGCGTCGAGTCCGAACAGCGTGATCGTGTGAAAACCTCTTGCCCGCAACTCCGGCGACAGAATGCTGTCGTCGGTCAGGGTGTGGCAATAAACTTCGCATGGCGTTTTGTCCGGCAATCGTCCTTTGGACGCTTGTTCGTAGCTCGCGTTCATCTGCTCGTAGCCTTCGTCGCTGTGAAACGTGCCGCACCAAGCTTGGTCCGGCTTGTATTTCTGAGCCTTTAGTTTCGGCAACCGGCTAAGCAACATGTTCATCTTGAACACGCTCCCCTCGTCCGTCGGGTCCGGTTGATATCTTTTGCCTGAATATTTCGCAAGCACATTGCGGCCGAAATTCACCAGCAAAAATTTC